>JANMMV010000044.1:0-11006 GCA_031373565.1 Saprospiraceae bacterium | reverse complement strand
CGTAATTGCAAAGGAAGTGAACTATCAAAAGAATACTGTCAAATGTATGCTGATTTTGAAAACGGACTGCTTCTTTAAGGTTGCGTATAACTTGTTATTATACGAACAAAACTAATCAGAACTTTCGGGTTTTTCCGACTTTTGATCAATAAATTTCGAATCCATCTTGTTTGACATAAGCTTATCTAATGGACTCTGAATTTTTGAAAGACTATGAGTAGTCACATGGGTATATATTAAGGTTGTTTTAATGTCACTGTGTCCCAATAACTCTTGGATATATCTCACGTCTGTGCCTCCGTCCAGTAGGTGAGTTGCAAAGCAGTGTCGCATGGTGTGTGGCGTTACTTTCTTATTAATTCCTGCTTTTTTTACAGCTTTATTTACCACTTGCTGGACAGAGCGCTCTGAGTACGGTAGTTGCTTATCTTGTCCTTCAAACAACCAATATATAGGTTTAAACTCATCAAAATAGTGTTTTAAAAGTTCTTTTAATATGCCACTAAAAGGGACAATGCGATCTTTACGCCCTTTACCTCTATGTACAAATATCTGATCCCGATCCCACCATAAATCTTCAACTTTCAAGCTCAAGATTTCATTGAGACGGATTCCACTACTATAAAAAGTATACAGTATGGTGATATGTTTAAGGTTTTCTAGTGCTCTCAATATCCGATCTACTTCCCCAAGGCTTAATATGGTAGGTAATCTGTGGTCTTTTTTTGGTCTTTTGGCTTCATTTACCACTTTTTCATTTTTTCTGAGTACATCTCTATAGTAAAAAAGGATAGCATTAAAAGCATTGTGCAGATATCCATCTGACACCTTTTGACTCGATATTATAGCCATGTACTTGTCTATATCTTTGCTAGACAAGCCTTCTATATTATCGATACCGATGTGTATGACAAATTTGATAAATGGGCCAAGATATGTAGTCATCGTCCTTTTGCTTCTTTTGAAAGCAATTAACGTATCTATATATCTCTCCACTATGGGCTTCAGATCAGCTTCTGTTTTGAGCAGATACCTGGTTTTGTATTGCCCATAGCTTTCATCCTTTTTGTGATAGTCGAAGTCATTTTGTGGCAATCTGTTTACTACAGTAGCTCCATCTCTTGTATAGTCGGCTATAAGTCTATCTATGATGACTTGTTCGTTGGGTATGGTCCATCTCTTATCATCTTTTTGATAACTGCGATTTGTCGTGCTTTTTATGATGCATGTTTTAGCCTTATTTCCTGATATTAACACTATGACTACGTCAGTCAATTCTGGCGTACGGTACAAAGTGACTAAATATGGACATGCTGCATTCAAGAGGAGTTCCTTTATTTTATCATAAGTTTGATGTTCCCAAAATGCATACTTTTCCTGTAATGATTCGACATTTTCAGTAGTCGCTTTGACGATCCATTTCCTGATTTTAGTTTGCCAATATCCATGTAGACTTTTCAAAAACCTGATGTCTTGATCGTTGTAATATATTGAGATATAAAAATTTGAACCACTTAACTGTATAGATCTGCCACCTTTTGACTGGTGTATGTCAGGACCCTTGCTATCACCACTGGAAGGATGTACTGAAGGCACAACGGGATGCGTTGCTATGCTGGCAATGTCGCTTTCAATGGGTGATGAAGCGGTCCCAGGTTGATTTATTTGAAGTGGATGGACTATTTGAGCGGTGTTGGTAGTTTTGTTGCCAGCGCCGTTGTTTCCTGAGGTTTTCACGGATATTTCAACATCTTTTATAGGTAGCCGGTAGAGGTCAGGTCTGCTAGTGTGGCTTGTGATGGGAATACGCAATGATTGCAGTGCGCTATATTGAGCTTTATTATAAGGTATATAGTAGCAGCTATACGTTTTGGTGTATAAGACTGATGGATGGCTTTTCAATGCTGCTGTGATCTTTGCATCATAGGCAAAAATAATACCTATCAAGGTGTTTCCTTTATGTGTCAATGGAAATAAATGGAGCATATATACATTTTATGCACAAAATTGAGGTATTACTGGTTCATAAGAAACTAATTATCAGGTATATCCGTTGTTATACGTAACTTTACCGTAATAGTCGTTTATTTACCGTAAAAGGTTACTTATAGATGGGATATGTCACAAAATCGCTATCTCATTATCAATATTCGTTACCCAAAATCAATTTTTTAACATGCCTGTAGACATTATCATTGCTGAATCCAAAGACCGACATAAGCGCTTCTGTCGCCTGTGCAAACAACCCGTCGTCGGACGAGCCGATAAGATATTCTGCTCAGCCACCTGCAAGGCCAACTACCACATCAAACTCAACAAAGTGACGATGGACGCTTCTGAGCGCATCGACAAGATCCTCCACCGCAATCGATCCATCTTACTCGAAATCATGGGTAAGAATGGAACCCAAAAGAAAGTGCCACGTACTATCCTGGACAGTAAAAAATTTCACTTCGGGTATATCACCCATTACCATATCAATGTGCAAAACAAAACAGTCCACTATGTCTATGACTTCTCGTGGATGATATTCTCGGATCAGGAAGTATTGATAAAGAGATCATAAGCGTAGGTTTGGGCATTGGAGTTTCTAGAGATAGGCTGAGCTAGATTTGTGTTTAGTCGTAATAGCTGCTTCGTTCTTTATATATTTTCTCAAAGTGTTTCGCTTGACGTAAGTGTGTGAGCGACAAAGTCTGCTTTCTAAGTTGCAAACCTGAAGCTGACATTTAATAATTTGGATTTACGTGAAATTTGTTCTAACAAATAGCCAATCTTCAATTGCGTAAACATTTACCTACCTTCGATTATTGTTTATACTAGCATTTAGTAAATTAAGTTTTTTCCCATGTCTCCGACTATCCAAGCTTTCAGAGATCGTATCGAGCGGCTTATCAAAGCCATCAATGGCGAGCGCAAACAAGAAGAAGATTTCTTCTCCAGATACAACGCACAACGCACATTACAGGAGCGAGTGGACGCGGGATTGCTATGGTATCCGATTCAGATAAATCGCAAGTCCTTTACCATCGGTGAATACCTTGAAGTCGAGATAGAGCGTACTAAAAACCTCGATAAGCCACATAAAATAAGCGTCGGTACTTCAGCGCAACTTTTTCATCAGGACAAGAATATAGACTCATGCAGGGTTATCATATCTCGCGTTAGGCACAACCGGATTTGGCTAATGGTCCACCAAGATATGGCCGAACTAATCGATGATTATGAACGTGGCATTGTGGGGTTGGAACTCGTTTACGACGATAAGCCATATGCTGTTATGGAGCGAGCCCTAAAGACGATCATGTCTACTGACAAAGCTCATTATGTAGATATGATACATCAGATTCAGGGCAATATTGATCATAAAGTGCGTCCATGGCCGATCGAAATTTCTGCGGATCTCCGTTTGAGGCTTGATCTCAATGATTCTCAAAAAGCGGCTATCGTTTCTTGTATAACTTGCCCACACATCGGGGTTATCCATGGGCCACCCGGGACTGGCAAAACAACCACGCTCGTCGCATTGGTTCAGGAATTGGCCCGTCATGAAAAACGAATCTTAGTCTGTGCGCCTAGTAACAACGCGGTTGATCTCCTTGCAGAGCGAATATCAGCACGTGGCTTGTCGGTGCTTCGGATCGGAAACATAGCACGCATTTCGGACGATCTCATGCATCTCACTATTGAAGAGCAACTACATGATCATCCTGAATGGCAGCATATCAAAAAAGTAAAAATTCGAGCTCAAGATATTGATAAAAAAGCGAGCCAATACAAGCGATCTTTTGGGCATGAAGAACGACAATTGAGAAATGAACTCCGTCGGGAAGCAAGAGATATGCGTAAATGGGCGGTCGAACTTGAAGATCGACTTATTCATGATATTGCATCTCAAACCAAAGTCATTGTAACTACACTTATAGGAGCAAGCCATCGATTAATAGCAGACCTATCTTTTGATACACTTGTGATCGATGAAGTATCACAATCACTCGAGCCGGAGTGTTGGAATGCCATTCTCTTAGCCAAAAGAGTGATTCTCGCTGGGGATCATATGCAGTTGCCACCGACGGTCAAAAGCCCCGAAGCCGAAAAGTTGGGTCTAAGTCGCACCTTGTTAGATCACACTATTCCACATGCTGCGTATGGCGGATTACTAGATACCCAATACCGAATGCACGATGCGATTTTGGCATTTTCAAATTTAAAATTTTATGGTGGTCAATTGAAATCTGGCCCAAATGTAGGTGGTCGGACACTTCGAGATGATAACGAACCATTAATATATCTAGATACAGTGGGCTGTAGTTTTGAAGAAGCGATGGATGAAGCTAGCCGGAGTTACCACAACAAAGGAGAGTTCTTTATCATTCGCGAACATATATTATTACATCGAGAACGGTTACTAGGCGCATCAATTGGTATAATAAGTCCATACGCTGCGCAAGTGAGGCATATTACGGATCAGATAGCTGACGATGCTGATCTTCGTGCGATGGATATTGAGGTCAATTCGATTGATGGTTTTCAAGGTCAGGAGAAACAGATCATCTACATTTCATTAGTCAGATCCAACGAAGCTGCAGATATTGGTTTTCTAAAAGACGAACGTAGACTCAATGTAGCACTGACTAGGGCACAAAACAAACTTATCGTTATAGGTGACAGTGGTACGGTGGGCGTACATCCTTTGTATGCAGATTTGATAGATTATATCACAGCGACAGGACATTATGACTCAGCTTGGTCTTATATGGGTTGAATTGATTAATACTAGAATGCGACAATGGATGAATGGTTAAAGGCTCAAGGATCAAACTTTTGCCGCGCAAGGTTATCATCACGAATACTTGCTTTTAAAGCACTAAAATTGAGTCATTTTTAGTCCTTAACTATATTTTAACGCACGCAATCGAACTTTTTTTACCCGAATTAGATTTATAGCATTATATTTGTATTGTATTTCAAAATAAAAATAAGTAAAAAGTCATGAAACAAATTTTATTCTCATTATTCGTTCTTGTTAGCTTCTCTATGAATGCTCAAACAACAACTGCCCCTATCAAGCAAGCAGCTAAAGAAAATGTAGCTGAAACAGTGCCTGCGGTGCAAGCAGTTCCTACTCCAGTAGTAATGGCTGAAGAAAGAACTAACGCTAAAATGACTTTCGAGTCATTGAATGTGGATTTTGGTACTATCGAAAATGGTGGTGAGCCGTTGAGAACAGTTAAGTTTACTAATACAGGTACTGATCCATTAGTAATTAAGTCAGCAAGAGGTTCTTGCGGATGTACTGTACCTACTTTTCCTAAGGAAGCTATCGCTCCAGGTCAGTCATCTGTGATTGAGATCAGATATGACACTAAGCGTACAGGTAAAATCAGCAAGTCTGTAACAATCACTACTAACGAAGGTCCTGATAGCCATGTACTTCAAGTAATTGGAGAGGTTTTGCCTCCGAAAGAAGAGAAAGCAGTTCCTGCAGCTGAGCCGAGTGTAATCAAAGGCAACTAATCAGATCTTTAGGAGCACAAGCTTCAAAAAATATTTACAGCCTTGTTCTAATTGTTAGGACAAGGCTGTTTTATTTGCCACGGGGTTCTTATCACCTTTCAACCTTTATCCTAACAAAAATGATCATCCTACTCTCTCCATCCAAGACAATGGATTTTAGTCAAGCTGCTCGGATTGGCGATACAATCCCTACTTTTTTGTCAGAGGCAGTTGCACTTAATTCAATGTTGCGGAAATACAAGAAAGATGATTTGAGCCAATTGTTAGCAACATCAGAGAAATTGACTCTACAGTCTTTGTCGGAGATCAAAGCTTTTGATGTACAGCATACGGTTGATAATGCAAAGTCTGCCATTCTAGCTTTTTCTGGGGATGTATATGGTGGTCTCGAAGCTAATTTGTTCACACCAGATCAAATGTCGCGAGCTGGAAAGGATATCTTAATTTTATCGGGTCTTTACGGCATCTTGCGTGGTACCGACCTTATTCAGCCATATAGATTGGATGTTTCCGCCCCTATTGTTACCAAAGCTGGCAAGACATTATATCCATACTGGAAGTCGAAGATTACCCAATTTATTAATCAATATGTGATCGATTCAGGTCAAAACATGATGGTCAATTTGGCGTCGGACGAATATGCGAAAGCCATTGACTGGAAACTCATTACTACACCAGTTATCGAAGTTGATTTTTTGGATGAAAAAAATGGAGTGCGCAAAGTAATTTCCTTCAACGCCAAGCGTGCTCGAGGAGTTATGGCTTCTCTCATTATCAAAAAGAAAATTACGACTCATGAGCAACTGCATAAGCTGATCATTGATGGCTACGCTTTGGACAGGGTTATATCGACACAGAATCGATTGGTTTATGTGAAGTAGGGTGAAGATTATAGCTTCTATAACGTTCATAGGATAAAATTAAATTTTTACTTAATCTAAGCGGCACTCTTCAAAACCAGATTTTTTCTATTTTTGTCTCATGGATAACTCAATCAATAATCCACACGATAAATTTGTTAAAGAAATGCTTGCCGATAGGGATATGGCTATCGCATTTCTGAATGCCTACCTTCCGCCGTAACTGAGATTTTTAATGGATCTGGAAAAACTTGAGTACGCTAATGTTCAATTCATGACACCCGAGCTCGTCGAAACGTTTTCGGATATTGTCTTTCTAATTCCTCTTATAAATGGAGCGATTAAGGATTGTTTTGTGAGCCTACTGCTAGAAAATAAGTCTGCACCCGAAAAGTATGCCTCATTTCAGCTGCTTGGTTATCTAGCTAATGGCTACAACACCCAGTTGAAAAATAAGGAAACCCTTCATCCCATCATTCCTATCATCTACTATCAAGGCAAAAAGAGATGGGAAATGAAGAAAGTAGTATCTTTTTTTGAAGCTTACCCAGCTGCAATCCATGCGTTTATTCCCACATTTGATAATGTTTTCATTTCTTTGATGGAAATGTCAGATGATAGTTTGTTGGCGCTAGAAAATGGAATGCTATATTCAGCGATTGCACTTCAAAAATATCGATTTGATCAAGGAGAGCTGGAAAAACACATTGAACGTATATTTGGCAGTATAAATCCAAACTTAAGTAGGAACTTTCTGCGGACATTGATTGTTTATACACTACGGGTCACTGATATTGGAAAGGACAAAATCATAGAAATATCGAACAAAACAGCGTCACCCATTAAAAACGATATTATGAGTACATACGATCAATTGATTAAAGAAGGAGAAATCAAAGGTAAGCTGGAAGGTAAACTTGAAGGTAAACTTGAAGGTAAATTAGAAGGTAAATTAGAAGGTAAACTTGAAGAAAAAACAGAGGTTATTGTTAAGTGTTTTGACAATGGCCTAAGTAACTTGATGATTGCAAATATCACAAATTTGACCGAAGAAGATGTCATTGAGATATTGGAAAGCCACGGGAAATTCAGGTAAATAAATTCGGTAGTGCAAATTCAGTGCACAAAGATAATCATTGTTGAATAAGGGTAAATAAAATGTCACTTTCAAATAGTGGCATTTTTATTTTGGTGAAGTTAGGTTGGGTGTGGATTATCAGCAATGAAACCAACACAATTAATTCAAGAGCTACGGTTATTGCCTGCTTCTCACTTGCTATTCTGTTTCTGCAGCAAAAACGGGTTTCAGAGCCACCAAGCTCCTTTCCACTTCTAAACATAACTCTGCGAAAATACATCCATTTTTTGCGTTATTAAATATCATTTTTTTGTTCACAATTAAATTCACAAATACGGATAAGCCTTTATTTCGATGCTTATTTGTACTTTTGCACGATAATTAAACTAATAGCTTAACACTACAATATAATGAGTCAATTTAGAAAAGAAAAGGATAGCATGGGTTACATCAATGTGCCTGCTGATAGATATTGGGGCGCCCAGACGCAGCGTTCTGCTGAAAATTTCAAGATAGGTGGTCATTTGATGCCAAAGGAGATCATTCATGGATTTGCGGTATTAAAGATGGCTGCCGCCCAAGCTAATTTGGACCTCGGTGTCTTACCAAAAAACAAGAAGGCTCTTATCGAAAAAGTATGTAATGAGATCATGGCTGGTAAGCTCAATGACGAGTTCCCGCTTGTCGTATGGCAGACGGGATCCGGTACTCAATCCAATATGAATCTCAACGAAGTGATCGCCAATCGCGGACATGTGATCAATGGTGGTGACCTCATGGATGACAAAAAAATCCTACATCCCAACGATGATGTCAATAAGTCTCAATCGTCAAATGATACCTTTCCGACAGCTATGCACATTGCTGCCTACAAGACGCTGATCGATGTGACAATCCCCGGTATGGAAGTGTTGCGTGATACACTAAAAGAAAAATCAAAGCGATTTATGAAAGTCGTCAAGATAGGCCGTACCCACTTTATGGATGCAACGCCGCTGACGCTGGGCCAAGAATTAAGCGGTTATGTTTCACAACTAGATCACGGTATCGCAGCTATCAAAAATTCACTTAAACACTTATCCGAAATCGCACTAGGTGGTACAGCTGTAGGCACTGGATTGAATACACCTAAGGGTTATGATGTGCTTGTCGCCAAAAAAATCGCTGAGATTACGGGACTTCCTTTCGTCACTGGCAAAAATAAATTTGAAGGCCTGGCTGCCCATGACGCAATCGTGGAAGCACACGGAGCATTGAAGACAGTCGCTGTTTCACTTATGAAAATAGGAAATGATATTCGTATGTTAGCGTCAGGGCCTAGATGTGGTATTGGCGAGATTTCCATACCTGAGAACGAACCAGGATCATCTATTATGCCAGGCAAAGTCAATCCTACCCAGTCAGAGGCGCTTACTATGGCAATGGCACAAGTCATGGGAAATGATGTAGCTATCAATATCGGTGGTATGAGTGGACACTTCGAGCTCAATGTTTTCAAACCTGTGATGATATTCAACTTCTTAATGTCAGCTAATCTTATAGGTGATGCATGTGCCAATTTCAATGAACATTGCGCTGTCGGTATCGAGGCCAATCTAGACCGTATCAAGTTCAATCTTGATAATTCGTTGATGCTTGTAACAGCTTTGAACACCAAGATAGGCTATGACAAATCCGCGGAAATCGCCAAAAAAGCGCATAAGGAAGGCACTACATTAAAACAAGCTGCAATGGATCTCAAATACGTTACATCTGATGAATTTGATATGTGGGTTAAGGCAGAGGATATGATCTAATTGTTTTCAGTTTGGTTTTTAAAATTTGAATAGAAATGAAGAATTTTATTGTGTATTTCGTCATTGTAATGACGGGCTTTGTTTCGTGCAAGTCGTCGAAGCCTATTGGTGTTTTTGTAAATAAAACCTATCCTGAAGTCGATTACAACGATTTGAAATACTGGGCTTCTCATCCTGATAAAGTCGATCCTGCCGACAAAACACCCGACGGCAGTCCTATTTCTACTAAACTTGACGTCGATGTTTTCTATTTATATCCCACTACTTATACATCAGAGAAAGGTAATGATCAATGGAACCCTGCAATCGATGATGCTAAGTTAAACAAAAAAACAGACAACACCGCTTTACTTTATCAAGCAAGCGCTTGGAATCATGCAGGTAGGATTTTCGCCCCTTATTACAGGCAAGCCCATATTTCATCCTATTGGACTAGGGATAAAGTCTCTGCAAAGCAGGCTTTTGAATTAGCTTACAGCGATGTCAAAGCAGCGTTCAGTTATTATCTACTGTATATGAATGATGGCCGACCGATTATCATTGTTTCTCATAGTCAAGGATCTACTCACGCTCAGAGACTGTTAACAGAGTTTTTTGATGGAAAACCTTTTCAAAAGCGTCTAGTGGCGGCTTATCTTTTAGGCATGCCTTTGCCAGTCAATAAATATAAAAGTATTCCACCATGTGAAGATGCAGATGATATAGGTTGTGTGATTTCATGGCGGACATTTGAAGAAGGACATTATCCATTTGATAAGGTACTTGAACCGCTCATCGTTACAAATCCGTTGTCGTGGAATAGAGATACTATTAAAATTGAGAAGCTTGCTAATCCAGGATCAATCTATTACAAATTTAATAAGATCGTAACTGGAAATGTAAGTGCTCAGATCCATAAAGATATATTATGGAGTAATAAACCTAGGTTTCTCGGAAGCATTTTTCTAAGGACTAAGAATTTTCACGCAGGAGACATCAATTTTTATTACATGAGTATTAGAGAGAATGCGGTCAAAAGGGCAAAATTTTATCTGAGTCAAAATTAGGACTTGGGTAGTCTTTTTCTTGTTTTCTTGTTTTAAGCAGCGAATATTTATCTTGATTCGTTAACAATAGTATTAGGTGATTGAGGATTGCCGAAATCGCAGTAGTTCAAAAAAACAGCACCATGAGAGCAACTCTATTACTCATTTCTATTATGATTTTATCATGTGTGAAAGAAACAAACGTAGATAATCTGTCTTCCCAAAATTTATTGATTGGCATTTGGGAGTTTTCTAATGCTAATTTTGACTCAGAAGGTGTCTACAACCCTAATTTTTCGATAGAGACTTATATCAAAAACGATGAGCTAAAGGATAAATATTGTATTGTCTTCGGTGAAGATTACGTATTTAAATCATATGATCATGGATGGTGTGGTACTCCGCCTTTATCATTTTCACTAACGGAGGGTAAATATAAGCAAGTGGATAATTTGTTGACATTTGATATCGAACATTACATGTTTTATGATCGCAAAATGGAGATTATTGAGCTTACAAAGGAAAAATTAGTTGTCAAAGTATTTTATTAAAAACTACTTTATCTTAAAGTTCACTTTCAGTTCCGGATTGTGTCTTGGACAATGTTTTCATACCGACGTATCCTGATACCATGTCAATCAATATATGCAAGATCACGACGATAATCAGCGATTGACTATAGTAATAAATAATACCTAAGAGTGTACCTATGATGATAATCTTCGAGACC
>JANMMV010000043.1:0-2146 GCA_031373565.1 Saprospiraceae bacterium | reverse complement strand
AAAATGATCAAACTAGCCAACTTTTAAGAGTATGTTATGTGGATGATTTGTATCTAGTGACCACTTATCTCATTCTGGTAACAAAGAAGGGCGCTAAGTTCAAAAACCTAGCGCCCATATTTCATAATTTTGAAACCAAACTATTTGATAATCTCTAGAAACTTGTGGTAGGTAATATTTTTATTGTATAATCTTAATATATAATGATTGGAAGTCGCTACGGGTAAATCAATCTGATGTACTTCAATCCCAGCCTTTAGCTTGCGAGAAGTTATCAACTTTCCTTCGATCGAATATATTTGAACAATAGATTCAAATGGACTAATAGAAGCAGGTAAAATGATACTGAACTCCCCATTTGATGGATTAGGGCTAATTTTCACTTCGCTATTCAAGGATTCATCGGCAGTACTTGAAATGATTGCACTGCTTGATGCTGGGCAACCGTTTTTGTCTTTCACAAATATAGTATAACTCCCACTTGGCAGATCATTGAATACATTTGAAAGAATAAATACCTGCCCATCAATACTGTAATTGTAAGGAGGTACACCACCGACTACTTCCATCACGATATCATCACCATCAATAACAGGGTTGACATAAAGACTATCAGGACGAACTAAAGTAGCAGAACCGTATATGGTATCTGATCTATTATCTATTATTGAAAACGGATAAATACCGCCTTCGAGACTATTAAATGACCTTGTGGGTCCATAACTACTTCCATTGAAACTGTACTGAAAAGGAACTTGTCCACCAGTAGGCGTGATCTGAACAGTCCCATTTTTTAAGTCATAACAAGTTGGATTAGTCGCAGCGATATCTCCACCTACCAAAACATTTAATGTAAAATTTAAGGATTTAATACAACCCACGGAATCCTTAACATATAGTTTGTAGCTACCATTGTCGGAATAATTTAAGATACTATCCACACTATAAGTCACGCCGTCCTTACTATAAAGATAAGGAGCTGTGCCACCTGTCGCTTGAGTTGTTACTTCAAACTTCTTGTTGGTGATAGAAAGCAAAATAGCTGTTGGACTTTGAGTTTTTATTTCTTGGGAAGCCACCTTTTTTCCCCCAGCATCTAGTACGGTTAAACTATAAATACCCGCATTCAATGAAAAATTGGGACTGTTTTGAAAAGATGTCCCGTTTGAACTGTATTTATATGGTGGAAAACCACCAGAAGCTGTCGCCGTAAAAGAAGCTTTTTGTCCGTTACATTTGATATCTGCTTTCAATTCAGAAGTAACGGTTAGATTTGGAATATTGATGGTCATCGTATCTGAAGCAATGCAACCATTCTCATCTTTAACATAGACTGTCAATAGTCCATTGGCTGGATCAATAATTTTAGCGACAAGATCAAAAGTTTGATTGTCTTTTGAATAAGATAAAACCCCCGTTCCTCCGCTAGCCACGATGTTTAAATCATAAAAAGTTAACGACATATCGATTGCAATTTGTGCTGGTTGGCCTAAAATAATGCTATTCGTCGAAGTCGTAGCATTGAGATTATCTTTTGCAATAAAATTATACGTTCCCGCTGACAAATTAGTAAAAGTGTTTTCAGATGTGAAAGTCATTCCACCGTCGATAGAATATTGGTATGGAGACTGCCCGCCAAGGACATCGATTATGATTGAGCCAGTTCCATTATGGCAGTAAATAGGTGTTTGCACGATAGCCGCACCGCCTAGTACTTGATCGATGATGGCTATATTGAAAATATTATTTGGCAACCAACGATTTTGATCGTCTATGACGTCGAAAACAAAACTATCGGTTATTGCTGTGGATAAAGCGTTGCTTTGGTATGTGATCTTACCATTGACGATATCGCTAAAACTGATGACGCTTCCGAGATTAATGGGTGCTAAATCATTTAAAAGGGTGCCACTGACAGGCAACTTACTTATCAAAAGTGACGACAACGATGAATCATTAGTCAGAAAATCAATTTTAGACTGATCGATGATACCTGCTTGCCCTTTCAAAACAACCAAATATTCGTTCTTCAACAAGTTAGCGGATTGGTTCGAATTGCCGCTCGTCCGAAGCGATGCTATCAAGCTATTTGGGAAAACAGCACACGGACCTAAAGCTCGCACTCTCCAAAAATAAATTTTGCCAG
>JANMMV010000357.1:0-4877 GCA_031373565.1 Saprospiraceae bacterium | reverse complement strand
CAGAAAAAACTGCAGCTGGTACAATGCCAAGACAAGGTCAGAACAAAAGTATGTTAAGTTCTTTAGTTAGGTTTTCGTATTACTATGTTGATTATCTATTTGGTCAATTTTATATTTACCTTAAGCATGTGCTTAAGGGCGATATAGTGCTGTACGATAGGTATTATTTTGATTTTATCAACGATAGTTTAAGAAGTAACATCAGGCTTCCAAAGTGGATATTGAAAAGTGGATATACCTTCTTGTTGAAGCCCGATTTGAATTTCTTCTTATATGCAAATGCAGGCACTATATTATCACGAAAGAAAGAGCTGGATGAAACCACAATCAATCAATTGACCAATGATTATTTAGATTTATTTAGGAAATTGGGTGCCAACAATCCTGGTCAGTATCTCTCAATAGAGAATATACATCTGGAATACACCACGAAATATATTTCTAATACCATTCAATCAAAATTGCTTTGAAAATGAAGGCGATACTTGAAAAAATCATTCAATACCGAAATCCAAATTTCAAATTGAATAATGATCTGTCTTCAATGGTTCTTATCTGTTTTTTGTGGGATAATTGTTGGTGTATCTTGAGAGGATTCAAACTTCTATTAAGGGGTAAAAATCCAAAAATGGCACTCTTAGGAAGTCGTGTAAAATTTTTCAATACATCAAAAATCCAATTTGGAAAATATCTAAAGCTGGGCGACCATGTATTGGTCAGTGCCTTGGGAAAAGACGGTATTATCTTTGGAAATAATGTGGGCATTGGCGCTTTTGGCAGAGTGGTAGTATCAACAACCTTTGATAATCCTGGCCAGTATATAAAAATTGGAAACAATGTCGGTATAGGAGAATTTGCCTATCTCGGTGGTGCAGGTGGTTTGTCAATAGGTGGCGACTGTATTATAGGTCAATATTTTAGTTGTCATCCCGAAAATCATGTTACGGATGATATTGAAACCGCTGTCAGACATCAAGGAGTAACCAGATATGGTATAAACATTGGTCGGAATTGTTGGATTGGCAGCAAGGTCACCATTCTTGATGGAGTAACAATAGGTGATGGTTGTATTATCGCCGCCGGTGCAGTAGTCACAAAGTCATTTCCATCTCATTCAGTCATAGGCGGAGTACCAGCTAAACTTTTAAAATCAAGATGATGAGCACAATTTTAGCAACAACTTATGCAGTAAATCCGTACAAAGGCTCAGAAGATGGTATGGGCTGGAATTTTATCTTACAAATTGCAAGATTCAATAGGGTGATAGCTATTACCCGAGAAAATAATCAAGAAGCCATTGAAAGATATATGCAAGAAAATCCTAGCGACCTGTATGCAAACATTGAATTTTTATATTTCGATCTCCCCTATTGGATGAGATTTTGGAAAAAAGGAAGTAGAGGAGCGATGTTGTATTATTTTCTGTGGCAATTTGGTATAGTATCCTATATAAAAAAGCAGAAACTAAGTTACAATATTGCGCACAATGTAAATTTTCATAATGATTGGACACCTTCCTTTCTTTGGAAATTGGGCAAGCCATTTGTTTGGGGACCTGTAGGGCATCATCCACTTATTCCATCTCAATATCTTGCGCCGTATGCTATAAAATATTGGATCAAGGATCGATTGACATGGATGGTCAAATTATATTTTTGGCATTTTTCCTACCATTTGAATCGTTGCAAAAAAAACGCATCCCACATTTTATGCATGAATCAATCGGTACCGACAGTATTAAATTTACAACTTAAATTTACGGTGACACCTTCAGTCGCCACGCAGGATTTTGGTTGGTTTGAGCAACAAAACAATGATCGATTTACTGTCATTTCAGCAGGCAGATTTGTACCGTTAAAAGGATTTGACTTGACGATTGAAGCATTCGCAAAAATGACCAGGGAAATCTCTTATGAAAATAAATTAAAGTGCCAACTCGTACTTGTAGGAAGTGGACCAGAAGAGAAATTATTAAAAGAATTAACACAGAAGTTAGGGATAGAACATCAGGTAAAATTTATTTCATGGATAGAAAGAGATGCCTTGATGCAAAAATTTAAAACGTCATCCGTTTTTTTATTTCCATCGCATGAAGGTGCTGGCATGGTAGTAGCCGAGGCCTTATCATTTGGTTTACCTGTAGTCTGCTTGGACAATGAAGGACCTGGACAATTTATTGACGACACATGTGGCATCAAAGTTAGTAAAGGAACTTATCAGCATACTGTAAGCGGATTGTCAGACGCTTTGAAATTATTACATCTTCATCCGACAAAAAGAAAGGAAATGCGAATCGGCGCAAGAAAGAGATTTGAAGATATATTTCATTGGGATAGAAGAGGTGAACAACTTCAGAAAATATATGCAAACATATGAGTACCAAAGCAAGAATTATTGCCTTCCACCTACTCAATGATCGAAGTGGAAGCCCCAAGGTATTAAGTCAATTGCTATTCCATTGGGCAAAGACAGGTAGAAATGTACATCTATTTACAAACCATACTCACGACGGTTTCTTATCAAATATAGACGGTGTTCAATATCACCAAGCTTGGTATGTCTTTCGATCTAATCCTTGGTTTCGTTTGATTTACTATACCGTTAGTCAACTGATTTTAATGTTTAGACTGTCGATTTTAATTCATAAAAACGACATCGTATATGTAAATACCGTACTGCCATTTGGAGCCGCCATCATTGGAAAAATAAAAGGTGCAAGAGTCATCTATCACATCCATGAAAGTACAATCAGTCCGAAAATTTTGAAGTGGTTTTTATTGCGAATTGTAAAGTGGACCGCAAGCGAAATTATCAATGTTTCCAAATATGTGCAAGAATCACATGGCTTATCTTCTATCCCAAATCATCTTGTTTACAATTCAATTGAAAAATCTTATCTAGAGAAAGTGCGACCGAACAAATTAAACGACGTTCGACAACATGTATTGATGGTTTGTTCGCTAAAGAAGTACAAAGGTGTCTTTGAATTCATTCAATTGGCCCAAGATCATCCGATGTATTCATTTCGATTGGTTTTAAATGCTGGCCAAGATGAGATAGATATATTTTTCAAGGGTGTTGCAATACCAGCAAATCTAGAGCCCTATAGTTCACAAAGAGATCTTCATCCTTTTTATCAATGGGCAGATGTCATTGTTAATTTATCAAAACCAGATGAATGGGTAGAAACATTTGGCTTGACTATAATCGAAGGTATGGCATATGGACTTCCTGCTATTGTTCCACCTGTGGGAGGAATTCTCGAAGTCATAGAAAATGATGTAACCGGATATGCGGTTGATTCTAGAGACCGCGTAGCATTGAATGAAACTTTGCGCGCTATCATGGGTAATCAAGTTAATGCTTTATCAATGGCAAAAGCAGCTAAAGAGCGATTGAAATTATTTAGGGAGGAAGAAATGTTCCGAGCTGTTGATAATATATTGTAATCCATTTTAACACTTGATTGGTTTAGGTGTTAAAAAACAAGTTGACAAGTTGACAAGAACGTTGTATCTTTGTATTAAAATATTGTGTACAATGATACAGACGATGCACATCGCTGATTTTAAATCAAGGTTTTCAGAAGTTGTGGAGCTGATAAAAAAAGGAGTGACCATCAAAGTGATCAAAGGAAAAGCAGGTGAGGTAGTGGGTTATTTTGGCAGTAATTTACTACTAGTAGAAAAGAAAGAAAGAAGGCTTGGGTTCTTAGCTGATAAGGATATTGATATTAAAAAAGAAGATATTCAATGGTCCGATCAAGAACTCGAAGAAATGGGACTTTAGATATTATGAAATGAGCTTGAATCCATCTTTGTGTTACACAAACTGTGATGATTATATTCATGCGAATTCCATCTGGTGGTAACGCGGGACGAGTTATGACCTTAGAAATAAATATAAATTTAAACAGATGAAATATTTATTGGACACACATGTATTGCTATGGCTTGCTTTTCACGACGAAAGACTTAGTAAGAAAGTCAAAAACATTTTGCTTGATGATGTAAATGAAATTTTCATAAGTGTTGTTAGTAACTGGGAAATAAGCATCAAATATTCAATCGGTAAATTATCCTTAAATAATAAAACACCTAGTGATTTTTTTCAGAGTGTTGATACATACTTTGGGCCTTCGTATCTACAACTAAACACTTTAGATACCATATCATTTTACAAACTACAATCTTTTCATCATAAAGATCCTTTTGACCGCCTGATGATTTGGCAGGCAATTCAAAATAACCTGACATTTATCACTGATGATGAACTTATACAAAAATATACAGATTGTGGACTAAAAGTTTTGTGGTAGCGCTTTAAGGTAATAACAAATCCAATAAACAGCCTATCTTGTTTTTTCCAATTTACACTATTATTCCAGTAATTGGAATTACATAAACATGGTAATAATTATAAAGTACTGATAATCAAAGTTGTGTGATTTGGCACTTAATTGGCATTTAGTAAAGAAATAAATCATCACTAAATGTCAAACAAAAAGAAAATAGCCATCATCGGGACAGTCGGAGTTCCGGCCAACTATGGTGGTTTCGAAACACTAGCTGAGCATCTTATTGAAGATCTTGGTGAGCATTATGATCTCACTGTTTATTGCTCTGGAAAAAAATATAAGAAGGAAGATCAAGTATCACAGTATAAAGGTGCTAGCTTAAAATATCTTCCCCTAGATGCAAATGGTATTCAGAGTATTCCTTACGATACCTTGTCTATTATCCACTCCTTATTTTATGCCGATGTCCTTCTGATATTGGGCGTGGCTGGGGCTTGGATTTTGCCCTTCGTCAGGATGTTTACCAATAAAAAAATAATCATCTCTATAGATGGCATCGAATGGAAAAGAGATAAGTGGA
>JANMMV010000859.1:0-1765 GCA_031373565.1 Saprospiraceae bacterium | reverse complement strand
TCATGCTTGTATTATAGATGGTGCGAGATTATCATTCGCGAAGGTAATGAAATATGGCCATAATGACATGGTTTCTCTAGAGCGGACGCTCAGTCGATGCGAGCCCGACAAAATGAAACTCATCTGTATCGATGGCGTATTCTCTATGGAAGGTGATATAGCAAAGCTACCCGAGATAGTAGCACTTGCAAAGAAATATAATGCTAACATCATGGTTGATGATGCACATGGTTTGGGCGTTTTGGGTAAAAATGGTAGCGGTACAGCGAGTCATTTTGGGTTGACCGATAGCGTTGATCTTATCATGGGAACTTTCTCAAAATCTTTGGCAAGTATCGGCGGTTTCATTGCTGCAGATCACGATACGATCAATTATCTAAAACACAATGCACGTTCGTTGATGTTTAGCGCAAGTATAGCACCGGCTAATGCTGCGTCTGTTATCGCTGCACTTGATCTCATCCAAGAAGAACCGCAACTCATCCAAAAGTTGTGGGATAATACACACTACGCGATGGCCGCGCTCAAGGCTGCAGGATTTGATACAGGGCATTCCGTGACGCCGATCATTCCGATTCTCATTCGTGATGACTACAAGACTTTCCAGCTTACCAAATATGCGCTCGAGCAAGGCGTTTTTATCAATCCAGTCGTGTCACCTGCTGTGCCTAGCCAGTCTTCGATGATACGATATTCATTGATGGCAACCCACACATATGCGCAGATAGACAAGTCGGTTGAAGTACTTTCAAAGATTGCTAGAGAGATCGGCGTATTTGACGAAAGTCGTGAGTCAGTTGTCTTTAGTGATTTAAATTGATATTGATTTGGAGTACCCTTGAGCCTTAATACATCTTCGGCTCAGTATCGCATCATCCTCGTTTACGTCGTCACTTGTGTCCGCTCACTCTCGGGGCTGAGTTTTTTTATCTGTAATAATTAGAATAAAGTTTCACTTGTAAGCTAGTTGTGATATTTGCTAGTGGTTTTGTAATAAATATTAGTTGAACAAATCTGAAAGTGATTAGAGATTGACTACTGCTCTACTTTTACGTATATTCTGTAAGTCACCCCCCTTGGATTGAAGTTTCTTTAACCAATTATGGTGGATGTTTGGTGATTGACATTGCTCGAAATTACCCTGTCAACATCGTAGAATATCCATAATCAACATCTTATTCTCCGTATAGCAAAGAAAATTTAATAGCCTTCAAGTTATATGCTTGTTTTTTATTATATTTGCCCTCGCAATTCAAATCTTTAGTACCCCATGGATAATCTGAAACAGAATAAGGCTATTGTACTCTTTGATGATGGGACATATTACGAAGGTTCGGCAGCCGGATTTGTAGGAACAACGACTGGTGAAGTCTGTTTCAATACCAGCATGACTGGCTATCAGGAGATTTTTACTGACCCATCGTACTATGGTCAAGTCTTACTTACTACCAATGTGCATGTAGGTAACTACGGTATCAAAAACGTTGATGCTGAATCAGAGAAGATTCAGATATCGGGTTTAATATGTCGTAATTTTACTAATGAATATTCGCGACCACTCGCTGACATTGATATCCAAAAGTACTTTGAAGACAATAAGCTTGTATGTATTTATGATGTAGACACGCGTGCGATTGTGATCAATATCCGTGATAAAGGTGTTATGAATTGTATCATTTCTTCTGAGATTTTTGATCTTGGCGAGCTTAAAAGTATGCTCGCAAAAGTACCATCAATGGAAGGTCTCGAATTAGCAAGTCGTGTA
>JANMMV010000846.1:0-4709 GCA_031373565.1 Saprospiraceae bacterium | reverse complement strand
GTAATCAAAACTATACATTGCCACTTACACTTGTCAATACCGCCAGCGATACTGATATTGAGGACGAGCGGCGATTGTTCTTCGTAGCTATGACAAGAGCAGCCGATCAATTGTACATCACGAGACATAAATTGGATGATAAGGGTAAAGAATTGACCATGTCTAAGTTTATAACTGAATTTAAAGATGCTGATGAAAAACTCGATGAAATATTGATTGATGTTGAAGATATCGTTGAGTACAAAACAGAGCTCATGCGATTTAGGAAAGGGGAGCCATCATTAATCGATGATGCGTTGGTGGATCGTATCCTAGAAAATTATAAGCTCAGTGTAACCCATCTCAATAAATACTTGAAGTGCAAGACGAGGTTTTATTTTGAAAATATACTCCGAGTACCGTTGGCACGAAATGCTATTATGGGATTCGGCAGCGTGATTCACTACGCTTTTGAGCATTTCTTTAGAGATATTAATACAAGCGCACCGCGTTCTATTCCAAGTCTCAAAACATGGAATGAATATCTCGGCAAAGGTATGGATAAGTTTAGATCTCACTTTACTACAAAAGAATACGAAAATTATCTAAAATATGGTGAGCTTATCATCGAAGAGTACTACACGCTATATCAAAAAGATTGGTTTGGTCAGCGTTCATTTGAGATAGAATATGATGTCAAAAATGTAGAGCATCGTGGCGTCCCGATCACAGGACAGCTAGATAGAATTGATATTTACGATGATCATATTCAAGTTATAGACTACAAAACAGGCAAATCTGACCGTAGTAAAAAACTAGCTCGCCCAACTAGTGAAAAAGTAGTAGGTGGTGATTTCTGGCGACAGATCGTTTTCTACCGCTTTTTGATCGATGGTGATAAAAGACATACATGGATTATGAAGCGTGGAGTCATGGATTTTCTTGAAAAGGAGAGTGGAAAAAAAACAATTGAACAAAAAGTAATTGAAATCTCGAGAGAAGATATGTCCACTGTTTCTGAACAAATCGTGGACGCATACCGAGGTATCAAGAACAAAGAATTTACACCCGGCTGTGGTGAGGATGATTGTGAATGGTGCAATTTTGTGTTAAAACATATGCCAGTTTCAAAATTTTCCGATGATAATGACGATTACCACGAAAATTAACAATTAAAGTGGGCAAATGTGATTAAATTTGTGGATCAAAATTAGAATAATGCGTATTTTTATCTTTGTCAGCATTGTATTGATGAATTCTTTATCAATATTTTCGCAGACCTTCAATGTGCAACCGAAGGGATATCTGGGTGGCTTGCCTGGTGGTGAATATAGTGATGTACAAGGATATGTAGATCCTATGGGCGGCGAACACGCTATCATCGGTAGTGCCTCAGCGATCAATATTATCAATATGTCGAATTGCGCACAGCCATTTGTAGAGTTTCAATATATCGACGGATCCACTACAGGATGGCGAGAATTCGATACATATCAGGGCTTTGCATATGCTGTCTGCGATGTGAGCTGTAATGAAGGTTTAGAGATTATCAACCTTAGCAATTTTACGGTGACGCAAGATATATCTCAATTTACAAAAGGGCATACCCTACAGATTGACCAAGAAAATGGAA
This sequence comes from Saprospiraceae bacterium, assembly GCA_031373565.1. Taxonomy (GTDB): domain Bacteria; phylum Bacteroidota; class Bacteroidia; order Chitinophagales; family Saprospiraceae; genus OLB9. The sequence continues at coordinate 3,097 of JANMMV010000846.1, read as the reverse complement.
GACTATATGTAAGTGGTTCGAATTCAGCGGGTGGAACAAGTTTGATCATTTATACGCTAGATACAGAAGTCGTGGGTGGCATTACTTATAGTGGGACGCCTGCTAATCCAGTTTTTCTCAAAAAACACCCTACCACTTATATCCACGACTTGTTTGTCAGAAATAATATTGTCTATGCATCTCATGGCAATGATGGATATCGAATATGGAACGTCGCCAATCCTAACGCTATCACACAACTTGCCAATTTTCCTGATGCTGGTGGCTACAATCATAGTAGTTTTGTAACCGCCGATGGATACAGTTATTCATGTGAAGAATTACCACGCGGACAGCCGATGAAAATCTACAAAATTACCGGGACAGGGGGTAGCACTACAATCAACCTTGATGGTACTTTTACTGATCCTTGCGAAGCGCCTACCTTTACTAATGCAAGGCCACACAATCCATATATGAAGGGAGATACACTTTTCGTTTCTTACTACGAAGATGGGGTCGTAATGTGGGATATTTCCGAAAGACTCAACCCAAAACGGATTGCCTATTATGATACGTATACAGCTCAAAATGGCTTGGGTTATAATTTAAGTGCACATGACTGGAAAGGTTCTTGGGCGGTCTATCCTTACTTGCCGTCGGGATGTCATCTCGTTAGTGATATTACGCAAGGGCTTTTTTCTTTCAAGATGGATATGCCAATTTCTGACGGTGCTAATCTAGGTAATATTTCAAAAATCAACAATAGCGATGTTGTATTCTCTGCCACCGGAAAAGGCATTGTACTTCGTAATCCTGAAGGCTATTGCTACAGACTCAAAGTATCTAATACGGGTGTCTTAAGTACAGAGCAGATCATTTGCAATGTCAAAACGGCTCTTGAATCAAAATTGTACAAAGCAGATATTGCCTTTGACAATGTAACAAAAGGCGTAGTTTTAAAAAGCCCTAATGGTACGTGCTACAGAACTAAAATAGATGATGCGGGCGTCATCACGACGACAAGTGTAACATGCAGCACTACATCAAATAATACCGTTGTCTCCAATGGTGACATTATCATAGAGACCAATACGAAAGGCATCATCCTAAAGGGCCCTAACAATTGTTATCGCATCACATTAAGTCCAACAGGAACGTTAGTCACAACGTTACTCAACACCTGTCCTTAATTGGAATAATTGAAAATAGCCGTTATCATACCGACATACAATGAGTTGACAAATTTAAGCCAGCTTATTCCATATTTGAAGATGTGTGATGAAATTGATGATGTGCAAATGCTTATCGCTGATAGTCCTAAGAGTACAAATACTCGGGTCGATGATCCAATAGCGACTTATCACCGCTGTCTGGTCCCTGGGCGTGCTTCACAAATGAACGAAGGCGTTATGTTGGCAAATAATGCTGACATCCTATGCTTCCTGCATGCCGACGTTCGTCCTCCATTAGACTTCGTTCCCAAAATAAAAGCCGCAATCAATAGCGGAAATGGTTTTGGTTTTTTTGCCTACGATTTTGATCCATCCAATTTCTGGTTACGTATCAATGCAAGATTTACTGGCCACAAAGGCATCTTTGCTGGTGGTGGTGATCAGATCCATTTTATGACACGGGAGACTTTTGACCTACTTGGTGGATACAATCCTAAGTACTCCATTATGGAAGATTTTGACCTTGTGCGTCGGGTGAAATCCAGGGGAGTGCCTTATGCGGTTAGTCAGTCAAGAGCTATAGTTTCTTCTAGAAAATATGATCAAAATTCATGGCTTAAGGTCAATCTTTATAATTTAATGGCCTTTCTTCTTTTCCATATCGGCATCGATAGTAGCAAAATCAAATCAGCTTACAACCGAGGTTTGAAAATCAGTCAATAGCATTTTTTCAGCCCTAACTAAGTACAAACCAATTCATCCAGCCTTGCTGGCGCATAATCATATTGCATCGGGCAACTCCCCATGTACATAAAGGATAGCTAGTGCAAACGCTGACAGGGCGACAGTATAATGTTACAACATATGATACAATATCTCATGGACCTTATTACCTTTGTATTTATTAATCATAACATATCCCGTTAGCAATGATTTCCAGTTGTCTTTACTCATTTCGTTTAATACTTGCTTTTGTTTGTGTTGTTATATTTACTTCATGCGGTCCAAAAGTGATTTATGATGAGAAAAAAGATATCAGATCTCCATGGAAATACAATGACACTTATCAATTCTCATTTGAAGTGGCGGACACTGTGATTGCTTATGACTTGCATTTGTTGGTCGATCACCAAGCTAGCTTTGGAACTGAAAACATATACATCAAAGTGCAGACCATTTTTCCAGGTGGAAAGAAAGTAGAACAGCCATTATCTCTTCAACTTGCTGGCGGTGATGGATTATGGATTGGGGATTGTAACGACAAAGACTGTGAGATAGATATCCTGCTAGCCGCAAAAGCATATTATAAACAAAAAGGGAAATACACCGTCTCCATAAATCAGCATTCAAGGAGCGAAGAATTGGACGGTATTAATTCACTAAATCTCAGAGTCAACTATGCTGAGTAACGACAAAACTTCAAATACTACTATTTCCAAATACTTGTTGATCGCATTATGGGGTATCATGATACTAGCTGTCGGCGCATTCAAATACACTTATCATGAATTGTGGAAAGATGAGTGGCAAGCATGGTTTGTCGCTCGTGATATGTCATTTGGCAAGCTGTTTGGATTTTTGCAGTATGAGGGCCATCCAGGATTGTGGTATTTGTACCTAAAGGTTATGTCACCGCTATCCCATTTGCTGGGTGATATCAACACGATCAATCTTGCCCATTTGTTGACGGTTGCAGGCGGACTATTTTTCTTGGTAGTTAGGTTTAGATTGCCGCTCTTTCTTAAGTTATTGGTCGCAACAACCTATTTTGTAGGTTTTGAATATGGGGTTATCAATCGTGGTTATTTTTTGGTCATCTTGCTAGCATTTTGGGCTGTAGATATCATCATACGGGGTAGCAATAAGTCTTATTTGCTTGGACTCGTTTTGTTTTTATTGTGTCAAACGGAAGTATATGGTGTTTTCATAGCTGTATGTTTGGC
>JANMMV010000828.1:0-2365 GCA_031373565.1 Saprospiraceae bacterium | reverse complement strand
CCCATAATCGATGATTAACATAGTTAGACGCATATCATTTTTGATATTGATTTTGAATTGGCAGATGGTAAGCATTTTTGGACAAGACACCTTAGCATCTACGTCTGAAGCAAATCTTGTGAAATTTGCTAAATATTTGATGGTCAATAAGGAGTATCATTTTGCTTCCGATGAGTATTATCGTTTGACTTATTTGTACCCTGAGAATCAGTCTTATTTCAGTGGATGGTTGAACGCTTCTCGGCACTCAAATAGATTAGAACAGATACAACAAAGGTTAAAGGTAACGCAAAATACGCCCCCAAGATGGCAGTTAGAGTATACATTGGCATGCATAAAAGCAAGGAATTTGGGACTTGCTAGGATTGTACTTGATGAAGGAAAACTAACTAAGATTCCGGAAATTAGTACAACGGCTACGAAAGTGGACTTCGGGCTAAAATTGCTTGATATACATCCCAATAGGATCGATTATACCGTTGATGACGCTTATTTAACTTCTCTCAAATCTACCTATGATGACCAGAAGTATAAATCGCCTTTTTTGGCCGGTGTGTTATCAGGAATTATACCAGGTACTGGGCGAGTATATGCTAAAGATTATATCAATGGTCTTATGTCTCTTCTCTTTGTAGCGAGCACTTCTTATCAAGCTATAGCTCGTTTTAATAAAAGAGGATCCAAATCTGTGGGCGGGTGGATCTATGCAGGAATTGGTACCGGATTTTATTTGGGCAATATCTATGGCTCTGTTAGAAGTGCTAAGCAACATAACCGTAAATTGAAAAGTAAATTAGATGAACAAACGATTAATTATATTACTGGTTTGGAGTTTTAATTTTTTCCAGTTCACAACGCTTCAAGCCCAATCTATAGAAACTAGTGCAGATTCTATTTATTTGTGTGGCAATGATACGCTAGCTCTTAAGGAATACTTGCGTGCTTTCGTTATTACGCCAACCTTCAGCAGCGAAGTATTGCCTTTGAAGATTTCTCGATTGTATCGACAGTTTGGCAACTATGACAAAAGCATTCAGTTTGCCGATATATACTATTTTACGACACAGAATCCGTCAAATAAGGACAAAGCGCTTATTGAAAAAATTCAGATTTATTTTTCGATTAAGGATTTTAACCAAGCACAGCTCGTAGCAACGCAGTTATCAGGAAGAAGTGCAGGACAATTGGACACTAAGTATTTTTACTTGGGTATGTGTCAACTAATGAAAAATGAGTGGACTAGTGCAAGATCAGATTTCAGTAAGATTAGCTACGTAAATGATTCTACCCAGATTGCCATTAATCAACTTATTGATAAAGCTGAAAAGATCGGTAATCAAGATGTTACTTGGTCAATGTACATGAGTGCTGTAGTTCCGGGATTGGGTCAAGCGGTCAATGGAGACCTAAAGGATGGACTTAATTCGTTTTTATTGATAGGCACTCTTTTTGTTACTTTTTTGCAGATTTCGAATACACTAACATTTAGTGATGCTGTTGTAAGTGTAGGGCCATGGGGAGCAAGATACTTTATAGGTGGTTTAACAAATGCAGTAAATGCCGCGAATAAAGCAAAGCAGAGAAAGATAGACATGAATGCCGGCAAAGTGGTGGATGTTTTAAAAGGAGCTCGGATGAAACATCGTTATGATTAAAACCACACATGTCGCCATTTCAGCGCCAATGACATTCAACTTAAATAACTTCTGCGACTACAAAGATGCTACCGCCGATGTATATGACTTCATCTGATTTGGCTGAACGTTTGGCCGCTGAAAACGCCTCTTTAACACTGCGGTATGAGTTGCCATAGAGACCTATCTTAGCAGCTGATTCTTGAAGTGCGTTAGCGTCTAAACCTCTTGGTATATTCGCTTTTGCAAAGTAGTATGTAGCATTTTTTGGAAAAAGTGAAAGTATTTTCGTCACATCTTTATCATTTACAAAACCAAGCACTATATGGAATCTTGCTGTTGAAAAAGTTTTTAACTTATCCAGTACTATCTGTAAGCCCCCCTCATTGTGCGCTGAATCAGCAATAGTCAAAGGGGATTTTGAAAGTACCTGCCATCGGCCAATATATCTGGTGGACTCAGCTAAAGTTGGGAAAAACGTTGCGATCTTCGTTTCATCAATTTTTATCATTTGGCTCAGCAAATACACAGAATAAAGTCCCGTAATTATATTCGCTCGCTGAAACGGTCCATCTAGTTTGTGTATCAAACCTTCAAACCAGGTGATCTTGTTATCAATGATAACATCTATCATGTTTTCATCACCAATTTTATGACTTCTATTTCGTATCGATAAGTGTTTGTCAGCAAAAAATATGGGACTAACCGTTTGCTTTGCTTTACTAATGAAG
>JANMMV010000348.1:0-5110 GCA_031373565.1 Saprospiraceae bacterium | reverse complement strand
CTTATGAACGTAGAAAAATTTAATTACGACAATCGACTCGCGCGCAATTTTGCTATAGCAACCATGTTTTGGGGTGTTGTCGGCATGCTACTTGGTGTGATTATTGCCTTCCAACTGGCCTATCCTATTCTAAACTTTAGTGAATATTTTCCTCATCTAGCCTTTGGTCGACTTCGTCCAGTTCATACAAATGCAGTCATATTTGCCTTCGTAGGTAACGGCATATTTACTGCGGTATATTATTCGTTACCCAGATTGGTTAAAGCATCGATGTGGAGTAATGCCCTTGGGCGAATCCATTTTTGGGGTTGGCAATTGATCATAGTAGCCGCTGCTGTATCGCTACTATTGGGCTATACGACAGGTAAAGAGTATGCGGAACTAGAGTGGCCAATAGATATAGCTATTACGCTTATTTGGGTCGTGTTCGGAATCAATATGTTCGGCACAATCTTGACTAGGAGAGAGCGACATCTCTATGTAGCAATATGGTTTTTTATTGCATCGTGGGTGACAGTGGCTATGCTCCATATTGTGAATTCGGTAGAATTCCCGGTCTCAATGATGAAAAGCTATTCTTGGTATGCTGGTGTTCAAGATGCACTTGTTCAATGGTGGTATGGTCATAATGCGGTAGCTTTTTTCTTGACGACTCCTTACTTAGGATTGATGTATTATTTTCTTCCAAAGGCTGCTGATAGACCTGTATATTCTTATAGATTGAGTATCGTCCATTTTTGGAGTTTGATCTTTTTATATATATGGGCTGGTCCGCATCATTTGCTCTACACTGCGCTACCTGAATGGGCACAAACCTTAGGAACAGTATTTTCTATTATGCTATTGCTACCAAGTTGGGGTGGAATGATAAACGGTCTCTTCACGCTCCGTGGTGCATGGGATAAGGTACGAGAGGACCCTGTGTTAAAGTTTTTTGTTGTAGCAGTTACCGCTTACGGTATGTCGACTTTTGAAGGGCCGTTGTTATCACTCAAAAACGTCAACGCTATTTCGCACTATAGCGACTGGACCGTCGCTCACGTGCACATAGGTGAATTAGGGTGGAATGGATTTTTGACATTCGGTATGATGTATTTTTTGTTTCCAAAACTCTGGGCAACAAAGCTATATTCTAAAAAGCTAGCGTCAACGCATTTTTGGATAGGAACATTAGGAATTGTACTTTATGCGGTACCGATGTATTGGAGTGCATTCAGAAGCTATTTTATGATGAAAGCCTTTACTCCGGATGGTATGTTACAGTACGAATTTATCGATATCGTAAAAACTACCGTGCCATTTTATTGGATGCGTGCTATAGGTGGAACTATCTACCTAGTAGGTGTATGTATCATGGTGTACAATCTTTATAAGACCGTAAAAACAGGAACTTTTGTAGAAACAGAAGAAGCAGAAGCACCACCATTGACAAAGGAATATAAGGCGCCTGCTAATGCGTTTTGGCATAGTGTTTTGGAACGTAAACCTATGATCTTATTGGTTTTGAGTCTACTAGTTGTCGGTATAGGTGGTATGGTAGAAATGATTCCTACATTCCTTATCAAAGAAAATATTCCGACTATCGCATCGGTCAAGCCATATACTCCGCTCGAACTGCAAGGTCGTGATATCTACATCCGCGAAGGTTGCTACAATTGTCACTCTCAGATGATACGACCATTTAGGTATGAAGTTGCTCGATATGGTGAATACTCCAAAGCGGGTGAGTTCGTCTATGACCATCCATTCCAGTGGGGAAGTAAGCGGACAGGACCAGATTTGGCTCGTATCGGAGGTAAATACAATGATGCTTGGCATTACAATCATATGTTGGCACCTGCTAATTTCATAACAGGTTCTATTATGCCCGCGTACCCAAATCTTTACGAAAATGACATCGACAAGAATAGTACTAAATCGAAGGTACATGCCATGCGAATGATGGGCGTACCGTATCCTGACAATTTTGAGGATATAGCTGTTCAGAACTTAGAGGCACAAGCAGATTCTATTGCATTAGGGCTAAAAGCGAGTAATAAAATCAATATAAAAAGTGATAAAGAGATTATAGCGATGATCGCTTACCTCCAACGATTGGGTACTGATATTAAATTAGAAAATAAGTAAATAATTTAAAATGAAATTCAAAACATATTTAGAAACCATATCAGGTGTAAGTATATACCCAATGATCTCCTTAATTTCCTTTGTAGTGTTTTTTATCCTAGTTACTTTTTGGATGTATAGCATTGATAAAGAAGAAATCGAGAAGATAGAAAAACTCCCTTTGGAACCTTAATTACATCACCTAAAATAATCTAAATCAACATGCAAAATAAACGCAAACAATCGATCTTGACCTGGCTTATATTATTTGTTCTACCATTTGTGGCATACACACAAACTCCAACAATTGAAGCCGATCCACCTATGTCATTTGCTTGGCTAGAAGATCCAAACACTTGGCTTGTAATCATCGCCTTATTATTACTAATTCCTATTTATTATTTAGGTCAAGTTTATTATGCTAGTGTCAAATCTCGATTTCCGTCTATCCCTAATAATACCAAAACTGTTGTATGGCTGATGTTCATTAGCGGAGGAATGCAGGCTCAAGCCCAGACAGTTGCAGCACCAACTACTGCTGGAAGCACTGATTATAATATAGTCACCTACGTGATTCTATTGGCCATTTTTATTGAATTAATATTATTAGTCTTTTTGGCAAGACAAACTTTTAATATTTTGACTCCAGAAGAAGTAGTTATACCTTATGTAGCTCACGAAGAAGTGTCACTTTGGCAAAGTGTAAAAAATCGATGGGCTATGATGAATAATTTTAAGCCTATCGGAGAAGAAGCAGGTATCGATACTGGACATAATTATGATGGCATAAGAGAGCTCGATAATATCACACCGCCGTGGTTTACAGCTGCATTTTTTGCTTCGATCTTGTTCGCATGTGTCTATACATATCAACGTCACGTAAGCTACTCCGTACCTACACAGATTGAAGAGTTCACGACTGAAATGGCAGAAGCCGAGTACCAAAAAGCCAAATATCTCGAAAAGCAAGGCAATAATGTTGATGAGTCTAGTGTCGTCGCACTTGGTGGCGAGGATATTATTGCTGGAAAAGCGATATTTGTGCAGAAATGTGCCGTCTGTCACGCAGAAAACGGCGCTAGCATGCCGGGTGGGGTAGGACCTAACTTAACGGATGAATATTGGATACACGGCGGAAGTATCAAAAATATCTTTACTACAATTAAATATGGCTATCCAGAAAAAGGGATGATAGCATGGAGCGAACAATTATCTCCACTTACGATGGCACAAATATCAAGTTATATAAAATCCTTACATGGCACTAATTTACCTGGCGGTAAAGAGGCTCAAGGAGACTTGTACAAAGAAGGAATTTCGACAAGTTCTGATACTACCACCGTAGCAAAAGATACCACAACAACAGTTAGAAAATAAATCATGACGGAAGAAGACTTGTTACATGGGGAGACATATCGAGATAGAATAAGTACCGTCACAAAAGATGGGCTTAGAAACTGGATATATGCCCTCAAACCAAGTGGACAATGGTACAATTATCGTTCTATTTTAGCATACACTTACTTGTTAGTATTTTTTTTGCTACCGTTAATAACTGTCAACGGTATGCCTTTTATGATGTTCAATGTTTTAGAAGGTAAATTTATACTGTTTAGCAAGATTTTTTGGCCGCAAGATTTTCATATTTTCGCAATGGCGATGATCATGTTTATCATTTTCATTGTCTTGTTTACGGTAGTTTATGGGCGTTTATTTTGTGGGTGGGTCTGCCCACAGACTGTATTTTTAGAATTTGTTTTTCGGCCTATTGAGTGGCTAATTGAAGGGTCGCCAAACCAGCAACGCAAACTCGACTCATCTGAATACTCAGCTCAAAAATTGCTTAAAAAAACGTTCAAACATAGCATTTATTTAATAATATCATTTGTCATTGCGCACACGTTTTTATCATATATTTTGGGTTTTGACGATGTTGTAAAGATTATCAAGGAGCCTATTTCTGAGCATAAGAGCTTATTAGCAGGAATGATCATTTTTACCTTATTATTTTACGCAGTCTTTGCCTTTGTACGCGAGATCGTTTGTACCACTATTTGCCCTTATGGCCGTCTTCAAGGCGTTATGGTTGATAAAGATTCTATTCAAATTTCTTATGATTATGTGCGTGGTGAGCCTAGAGAAAGATTCAAAAAAGATGTAGTTCGCACAAGCGGTGACTGTGTCTCATGTATGAAATGCGTGCACGTTTGCCCTACAGGTATTGACATTCGGGATGGGGTTCAAATGGAGTGTGTCGGTTGTACGGCTTGTGTAGACGCTTGTGACGACGTGATGACATCTCTACATATGAAAACTGGTCTTATCCGATATGCTAGCGAAAACGAAATTAAAACTGGCGTTCGAAATCGGTTTAATGCCAGAGCTAAAGCGTATATCGTTTTATTGGGTGTATTGACGGTGGTAATGGCTTTTCTAATCTCATCTATTATGAGCGTGGATACTTACATTTCAAGAGCGAGCGGACAGTTGTATCAGACACTTCCAGATGGAAAAATTAGCAACTTGTATGAAAGTAAAATTATCAATAAGACCAGAGATACACTGCATTATGACCTCAGACTAGAAGGTATAAAAGGCAATATAAGATGGATAGAATACAAGGATATCATTCTGTCACCGGAAAATGTAAACAAGTACAATTTTTTTATTGATTTAGATCCTCAAATACTTGCCGGGTATAGTACTAAAATCAATCTCGGCGTTTATGTCGGTGATAAAAAATTTCAAACAATTTCTACTAATTTTTTAGGACCATTTAAATAATAATATTTATGAACTGGGGAGCAAGAATCGCAATATTGATCGTAACATTTGTCGTATCAATGATCGGAATGGTTGTAGTGGCATTTCAACAAACTAATGAGATGACTGACGCAAATTATTACCAAAAAGAACTTGAATATCAGCACCGACCCGACGCGACGCACGCCGCAGCTTGATCAGTCCTTGGCCGCCATCACCAGCGACCTTGCCGCGCGCGAGC
>JANMMV010000778.1:0-10342 GCA_031373565.1 Saprospiraceae bacterium | reverse complement strand
GTAAACCCTGCGTTCGAATGCAGTGATACTTTTCCTGCACTTGCCAATGGATATCCTTCTCCGATCGAAACAGGTACTCCTTATATAGGAAGTTGTGGACATATTCAATACAATTACACTGATATACCTTTTGACCTTTGTGGAGATAGTTACAAGATAGTTAGATCATGGTTTGTTATTGATTGGTGTACTTCCTTAAGTGCTACAAAAAATCAGATTGTTTATGTTATTGACACAAAGGGTCCTGAGATTATCTGTTTAGATTCTTTGGCACTAGAAGCAGGAGCATACGAATGTAGCACTGTAAAAACTTTACTTCCTGCTCCTACAGTAGATTTTGATTGTAATGAAACAAATTATTCGGTCACACTCCTAAAACAAAATGGTGATTTGTTATTAGGTTACATTACAAAAGAAAACAACTCATTTTATGTAGATAAATTGCCAATAGGTACTTATCAACTTAAATATGTAGTGACTGACGAGTGTAACAACTCGACTACTTGCCATGTCATCCTTACTGTGGCCGATAAGTTAGCACCTTATGTAGCTTGCGATCAATTGACTCGTGTTTCGCTAGATAATTTTGGACAGGGGTATGTCTTTGCGACAACTTTTGATGACCATAGTTTTGATAATTGTGGTATTGCATCATATAAAGTAAGACGGATGTCCACAGCTTGTGGTCAAATACCCGAATGGAGAGATAGAGCGCTGTTTTGCTGTGACGATATTGGGACAACACAGCGAGTGGCTCTTGAAGTTACGGATGTACATGGCAATAAAAATACATGTATGGTTGATGTTGTGGTTGATGATAAGGATAGTCCTGTAATAACTTGTCCTCCAGATCTTTCTATTGAGTGCAATCAATCCTATGAACTTCAAGATCTTCAAGAATACGGAACCGTACGCACATCGCCTGCCAAGCAACGCGATGTTTTGCTATATAATGCCTATCACAATGGACTTGTAGGTAGAGATGGATTGGCCAAAGATAATTGTCATGTACAGATCGATAGCCTTATTAAAGAAAGTGTGACTTGCTTCAAAGGTAAGATTGAACGGACATTTACAGCCACTGATCGAAATGGCAATAAGTCATCTTGTACTCAAACGATTACTATCCTTAACCCTGATCCATTTGATGCTTCAGATATTATCCCACCTGTCTCTTATGTTGGTAACGGTTGTATGGAGACTGAGTTACTACCGACCACAACAGGTCAACCTACCTATAGAAACACAGATTGCGCGACCGTATCTGCCAACTACGAAGATCAGCGATTTTATATAGCGGAAGGCGCATGTCTCAAGATTATCCGCACATGGACTGTCATCGATTGGTGTCAATACAAACAAGTAGGTGATCCTGGCAGATTTGGTCCATATGTACAGATTATTAAGATACATAATACAGATGCGCCGCGATTTACAACGCCATGTCGAGATACGAGCATATGTAGTTATGACGCTGCCTGTTTAGGTGGAAGAGCTACGATCAACCATCGTGCGGAAGATGCTTGTACGAGTGTGGATTTATTGCAATGGCGATTTGAAGTAGATTTCTTTAATAATGGTACAATAGATACGACAGCAGCATCTTCATCTTATGACGCTTGGATGCCCATGGGCAAGCACAAAGTCACTTTTAAGGTCGATGATCAGTGTGGCAATAGGGCTGAGTGTAGCCATTTTGTTACCATCAAGGATTGCAAAGCTCCATCTCCGTATTGTCATGGTGAGTTGTCAACGTCTATTGATGCCATCAACGGAAGTGCCACGGTTTGGGCTAGAGATTTCGATTTGGGTGCATCAGATAATTGTACCTCGGTAGCGAATTTGATTTTTACTTTTGACGGCGCTAGCCCTAATGCATCTCGCATCAATCAGCGACACTTCTTCAAAGGCAACGGGATATTGTCAGACACTGCTTCGTACGTTGCTGGCGAAGCCCAAGTATGGATTCCCGCATCGAAGACTTCTGGCAAATATTTTGATTGTAGTGATCTAACTGATGGGGTAGAAAGCATAGTCAAGCTATCAGTCATGGTGACTGATCAAAGTGGTAATCAAGATAGTTGTTCAGTAGATTTGAGATTGACGGATAATGATGATTTTTGTATTGACGTAACTACAGATGTGTCTTTTAGTGGTAGAATAGCGACTACAAATGGCGTTATCGTCAACAACGTCGTGGTTACAAGTAAGTCCGGTGAGTTATTGTGGTCAAAGATGGCTGATACAATTACCGGAAGTTACTTATTCGAAAAATTGCCGCTAGATCATCCCTACACTTTTGCTCCCACCAAGAAAGATGGTGTCATTGATGGCGTATCAACACTCGATTTGGTCAAGATCCAGCGACATATTCTCGGTCTAGCCTATTTAGATTCTCCATATAAGTTGCTCGCTGCAGATGTAAATAGTACTCGAACTGTTACAGCCAGTGATCTAGTGGACTTACGTAAGCTAATATTGGGCATTACAGATCGTTTCCCGAAAGAGGCAGACCCATGGACTTTTGTTCCTTCATCGTATGTATTTGCTGACCCCAAGGTGCCTTATTATTATGACAATTCGATCTTTATAGGAGCCCTTGAACAAGAAATGGTTGACCAAGATTTCGTAGCGATCAAGCTTGGCGATGTCAACGAATCTGCCTTAGGTAATTTATCCCAAAATAACCTGTCTAATAGACAAAAATCAATACCATTTTGGTGGAAATGCGATAAAAAAGGGCAAACGATCGATATGTACGGAAAGTCGCTCTCAAATGTTGATGGGCTACAACTCTTCATTGATGGGAATCTAGGTGAAGACGTATCTGTATCGAGCGATTACTTGTCCGATCTAGAATATCACAGTGACGGCAATCGATTGGCTATTAGCGCTATATGTGCTAAGTCTATCGAATACGATGGCAAAAAACCGCTTTTGACACTAAGGGTAAATCGACCTTTACAGGATGATGATTGCCATTTTAATACCAGTCATGGAACAGAAATCTATCTCAATGACGAAAGATTTAGTCTCTTATTGACAGTAGATGAATCCATTCCAGAAGCAGAAACATTCTACAAAATTGTACAAAATCCTGTCTCCGATCATCTTGAAGTTGAGATCTTTAATGGCACTGAAGGAGCTACTATTCGCTTCCAAGTCATAGATATGTTGGGTAGGGTAGTGTCAGACAATAGTCATTTGATTCTTCAAACAGGTACATCTAATTGGGTTACTCAATTACCCGTAAATCTATCTCCAAGCCACTACTATTTACGTGTGTACAATAGTGCAAAGTCTTTGGTATCTCTTCCTTTTATTACAATCAAAAATTAAGGGATTGTCCCCGTATTTTTTGATTATTGTAGATGAAACTACTTATTCCATTTCTTTTTCTAAAAAAAAATAAAAAAACTTCACAGAACCAGTTCTGGCTTTAATCTATTGGTAAAAAACTTTTTAAATATTATACAATAATTTAATATGACTATGTCAGCTAAGATGGTTACTTCGCTTGGTGTTTTTTGGTCTAAAATTTGGTCTTGTGTATGGTGTGGAGGAAAGGTATATCCGAACCCAAAGGGGTAAGTGTGCCGATTGCAAGACAAGATTTTATAAAACACAAAAACGATCGAAGGCTTTCATTGGAGTGCTTGAAATCATCCAGATTATTTTATTTACGCAATTACGAATTTTTACAAAATGCATCAATCGATGAAGAGATCATTACGGAATCAAATTTTTGACCTACGTCCCATGATTAGGTTAAAAACATTTACAATCACCTTACTAAGTATGGTATTGTGGATAAATGTAACTCTAGCCCAGACTACTTACACACAGTCTGAATGTCATTGTCTTAACAATGCCACCAATTCAACCAATGGGCAGTACAGAGATACAATCATTATTAGTTCGGGCATACCGGGGCAAACTTGGCGCTTGCTGAATCCTGTGGGATTTTATAACCCACAGTCTCAAGCACCTCCTGCCTTACCTATTTTGTATTTTAATAATACTGTGATCCCTGAGGTTCCAGCGGGCTCAGGTAACTATCGATTGATAGGCAAGCGGGTCTCGGGACAACCTTGGTTAGTGCTGTTGTCTAATAGTGCTACAGGACAATTAAAATCATTGACATCTCTTCGTCAATGTGCCTACCCAACCATTGCGGCTACTTCTATACAAGGAGATGGGGAAGTTTGTCCAAATGGCGCGGAGTCGTATAGTATTCCTGCAAATGCAAACTTATCTAATGTATCTTGGTCAGTGACTGGAGGTACTATCCTCGGTACAACGGCAAATGGTGTCAATGTAAGGTGGGGTACCACGCCAGGTACTTATCAGATTAAAGTGACTGGTGTGCTTCGTTCTTATGTAGGCCAAGCTACTCCATGCCCATTTGAGTCCGTCAGGGCTATAAGCATCACAGACTTAAGTAAGGCTACCCAAATAGTTGGTGATTTTGGTAATTGTATAGGTGCTGTTGAAGAATATAAATTGGCTTCCAATTCATTCTTTCGTAATGTAGCATGGTCTGTCACGTTAGATCAAGCAGGAGCTTCACCTTCAGGTATTGCGGTGCCTTTCAAAATAGGTGATCTAAACACAAGAGTCATTACATGGCCTTCAACTCCTGGTACTTATTTCTTGAGAGTGACTGGTGAATATAGACCTACGAGTACATCACCTAACTGGTGTACATTCACAACCGTAAAACAAGTAGATATCGTTAATGAGGGCGGAGGTCCATTAGCATGTGTGGGTGAAGTCAACTTATCGCTCAATCCTAGTTGCGAACTTACATTCTCGCCTACTCAGTTCTTGACGGCAATGCCATTTCCTAGCTCCTCTTACAATATTATTATTAGAGATATACAAGCTGACACGATTATACCTAATGGCACTATTGGATTCAAATATCTTAATAAAAAATTGGAAGTAATGGTTCAGCATGAGTGCAGTGGCAATGCATGTTGGGGTTATACAACCATAGAAGATAAGTCTATACCTACGTTAGAGTGCCCAGCAACAAAAGACATAGAATGCCAAGACGTAAACAACATTGCGGTAACAGGTTTTCCGATAATGCCATTCGGAACAGAGATCATTCCTATCTCGGGAAGACCCAATAATTGGATAGTTAAAAATTATGATAAATGTTCTGACCTTACTTTAAGTTTTGTCGAAACTTCTGCAAAATTTTGTGAGGGTCTTTATAGTTCAGTAATTACACGTGTATGGAAAATCGTTGATGGAACGGGTAATAGTTCCACATGTACTCAGACGATCAATGTATTACGAGCGGATATAGATGATATAGAATTTCCAGGTAACTGGGATACGGCTACAGGTCCTAATGCTACACTGGAAGCATGCTCAGGTTTTCCTGTGATACCAAATGATCCGAATGATCCAAATAGTCCAAACGAAGGTCATCCAGACCCATCTTTTACAGGGGTTCCATTAGGTACATTATGCCTTAATGCTTCTGTATCATTTACTGATGCTGAGATTCCTATCTGTGGAAGTTATGCTTATAAAATAGTTCGAAAATGGAAAGTAGTTGATCATTGTGCTGTTCCGGTGCGTGTTATCACAAAAAACCAATTGATAACTATTATGGATACAAGAGCTCCTGCTGTAGTTTGTAAAACCGTTCCAGATACTATATCATCAAAGCAGCATGTTTGTGGTGGAGATTATATAGTTCCTGCGCCAACGGTGACAGATACTTGCGGAACAACGACATGGACAGTTGACTTCTTGTTAGCAGGAAGCACGACTGACTACGTTTCTGAAAGTGGCAATACAAAAGTAGTTACTGCAGCTGGTAAAGTTACCATTACTAATTTACCGGCAGGTTTAAATGAGATTAGATATACTGTTACTGATGAATGTGGCAATTTTTCTTATTGCTACAGCAAAGTATTTGTTGAAGATCAAGTTGCGCCTACGCCAGTTTGTGATCGTAATTCGATTATTGCGATTAGTAGCAATGGTATAGGTACCGCCGGCGTTGAAACGCTTGATGGTGGCTCTCACGATAACTGCTCGTTGGATTATCTCAAAATGCGTAAAATGGGTACATCCATTGCATCATGGGCTTCACTTCCTAAAAATAATACTTTAGAATTTAATTGTTCTGATGTAGGAAAAGTAATCATCATCGAATTAGGTGTATGGGATAAGAATGGTAATTTCAATTCTTGCATGGCTGAAGTTAGAGTACAAGATAATTTCGGTCCTACGATTACAACCCTATCTAACAGAACAGTACCTTGTACAACTGATGTTACTAGTTTGACTCAGTTTGGTACACCGACAGCATCTGATAATTGTGGTGCGACGATCACAGAAGAGACACCAGTTCGTAATCTAAATGGTTGCGGCATAGGAACGATAACACGTAGATTTACTGCAAGAGATGCTGATGGAAATACAGCTACATCAACGCAAGTGATCACAGTTACGAATGCCAATTTGTTTGACATATCAGATATTGATTGGCCTGATACATATAATTCTTCAGCCGCTTGTTTTCCAAATATTGAGCCTGATCGTTTACCAAGAGCAAATGGTTACCCAAGATTTTTGAGAGATACCACTTGTTCTCAATTGGTAATGGCTTATGAAGACGTCGTTTTCAAGTTTCAAGATAATGTTTGTATAAAAGTGCTTCGTACTTGGACAGTGATCGATTGGTGCCAAACAAGCATCTTAAATCCAAATGCTGGTGTATACAAAAATACGCAATTGATCATGTTGACTAATGTCAAAAAACCCGATATACTTACTGGTTGCGCTCAACGTGATATAGTAATCACACAAGGGCTTGATTGTGGAGCAAACGTCAAAATCACGGCTACAGCCAAGGACGATTGTACAGACTCTATCGATCTAGTTTGGAATTACACCATTGATGAAGGTAATAATGGTAGCATAGAAGTAGCTAATGGAGTAGGATCAAAATTGGATCGTAATTTCCCAGCTGGAACGCATAAAGTCACATGGACTGTCACCGATGGATGCAGAAATTCATCCACTTGTAACGCTATATTTACCATAACAGATACTAAAAAGCCTACTCCGGTTTGCAG
Organism: Saprospiraceae bacterium; assembly: GCA_031373565.1. GTDB lineage: Bacteria > Bacteroidota > Bacteroidia > Chitinophagales > Saprospiraceae > OLB9. Next base: position 3,239 of record JANMMV010000778.1, on the reverse strand, counting down.
AGAGGAGTTAGTTACGGTTCTTATGCCTACGACAAAATCAGTCAATATATGGGCATCTGATTTCCTAAAAGAAGGTGTTGATAATTGTTCTACCTCAGATAAGGTAGTAGCTTCTTTCTCCGGCACAAATCGTGCTGCTATATCTAGAACCTATACTTGTGACTCATTGGCAGGCGCTCCTAGCAAGGACTTTTCAATCAGGGTTTACGCCATAGACGAAGCGGGCAATAGTGATTATTGTACGGTGACCTTGCGTGTTCAAGCGAATGGAAATACTTGTAATCCGATACAATCATTATCATTACGTGGTAATATTTATAATGAAGTAGCTGAAGAAGTAAAAGATGTTACTGTCACCCTTCTGTCTGATCAAGTAGAATTTCCAAAAACAGCAATGACTGCAGATGACGGTATCTTCTCATTTGAAGAGTTACCGATGAACCAATCATATGATGTAGCGCCAATCAAAAACGATAATCCACTTAATGGTGTAACTACGCTAGATCTAGTGATGATCCAAAGACATATTTTGGGATTGAATAGACTAGAGTCGCCTTACAAATTGATTGCTGCAGATATCAATAATTCTGAGAAAATCAGTGCTGCTGACTTAGTTGAGCTTCGGAAGTTGATATTAGGTACGATCACTGAGTTTACTGCTAATCAAAGCTGGAGATTTATTGATGAAGCATCTATATTTTCAGATGCTAATAATCCATGGCCATTAACTGAGCGAATAGCAATGGTTGATCTTGATCATGATGCAGTTGGCTTAGATTTCAAAGCGATTAAAATAGGCGATGTAAACCAATCAGCTAAGGCTAATGCTAAGTCTGATGATAAAACATCTAGTAGAACTGGTACTAGCCTTTCTACAGACTTACATACTGCTTTACCTGGTCAGATTGTCGAGACATACATCTATGCGGAAGACTTAAAATCTCTTCTAGGCCTACAATTAGGACTCAGTTTTGATGCTAAGAAAGTGGAACTAATGGATGTAACATCAGAAGGTTTAAATATGGACCAGGATCACATTGGATACAATTTTGTGAAGGATGGCAAATTGTTTATCAGTTGGTCAACAAACGAAAAGACAGATGCAAACGGTCGATTAATGAAATTAAGATTTAAAGCCTTACAAAAGATTAGTAACGAAGCGATTTTCAGAGTAGATCAATCAAGGATGCAACCTGAGCTTTATACTATCGAAGGCAATGAAATTCAGATTCATTCTGTGGCTATTCAAGCCAATAGAACTTTTGATAAGGAACAATTTGAGTTGTTTCAGAACATACCAAATCCTTTTAATACGATCACACAGATTGGATTTACTTTACCATCTTCTGACGACGTTAAGCTAACCATATTTGATATCAATGGCAAGTTGGTGTACACAACGGGTGGAAAGTATCAAAAAGGATACAATACCATTTCATTAGACATCAATAATCTTGTATCGAATGGAGTCATGTACTACCAGCTAGAAACCGGATCACATTCAGCAACACGTAAAATGATTGTCATCAAATAAATATAGTAAATCGCAGACATCAATGGACAAGACGAAAGAAGTTGATGAATGCGTTACACTATATCTAGCAAACTAAGTATCATGAAATCCAATAGAATTTTTAAAATTATAAACATTTCTACAATGAAGAAACCCAATTATACACAGATGATTTTCTCAATCCTCGGATTGGCGAAGGCAAAAACAATATGGGCATTCTCTATTTTAATAACCATCTCACTCATTTCAGTTAATCAGGCAAACGCACAAGTAGATTGTAACAGTATCTTAGGTTGCGGCAATCAAGTCAATATTTCGATGGACGACGATTGTGACATTCTTATCGATCCAGACATGGTCTTAAGAGAGCAGGCCTATCCTAACAGTTTCTATGACGTAGAAGCTAAAATCAATGGTGTTCCAGTACAATCGGTTCAAGCTGGTATGTTTCTAGGAAATCCCATCAAGAGACCAAGAGTCACTCGAGATATGGTGGGCAAAACCCTCGAAGTTAAAGTGATCCTTCGTGGATGTAACAACTCTTGTTGGGGTTTTGCATTGATCGAAGATAAGCTAGCACCAGAACCTACATCGTGTCCATGTGTTGAGCGAATCGATAATTTCAGCGGCACAATTATAGGTAATGGTCCTATATATGCAAGACCGATCTCATCGTTTTGCCTTGGTGATCCAGGTACATTTCAAGAAAATGCTGATTTCATCGTCTTTCAATTTGCAGTCTCTGTTAATGGACAAGTCGACATCAATATGGGTGATTCACCCGTGGGTCTACCTAGGCCTACATTTACACTATATCAAGGCAACTTCAATACTGCTTTACCTTGCGTAAATAAGATAACGAACAATACGCCTGGTACTTCATTGATGCTGACTGCAGGTGTTAATTATTTCCTCGTGGTGGCCGTTGCTGATGGCATCTTTGACATACCAGTTAACGTAGCAATAGAACACAGGACTGGTCACATTCTTCCTGATGAAGAAGCACAAGTGTGCTCCATGAAATGTAATGGTGAAGCAGCACTATTAGCGCAGACTGTAGCAAATGCTACAAGTAGGCCTATTTTTGCCGATAACTGCACTTTAGCAGGCGGTATTACATTGACAAAATCGGACGTTACTGAATCACTAGGGTGTGAGAGTAGATTTTCAAGAATTATCAAGAGATCATGGATTGCAACGGATGCATACGGCAATAAATCAGAGCCTAAAATTCAGTTATTCTACATCGAACGTATCACATTGGCAGAAGTTATTTGTCCTGCTAATATTGATGAAAAATGTTCCAATTATCCAAAGTTAACAACTGGCGCGCCAGATCCAGCATTTACTGGTTTTCCTACTAATCTTAATTGCCAGAACATACAAGTATATTATGATGATATCGTTTTCCCATTATGTGGCAACGGTGTCAAAGTAGTACGTCAATGGAACATCATTGACTGGTGTTCTGGAGACGATAAAGTTTGTATTCAATCTATCAAGTACGCAGATGAACAAGGACCAGTAATTACTTGTCCAGCAGATATCACTACTCAATCAGGTACTACCATAAGACCAGCAGCAGTTATTGAAGTAAATGCGGCAGGATGTACCGCAAATTGGCCTGTTATTCCACCATTGTTAATTTCAGATTGTTCAAAAGTGACTTGGGAAGTAGCTTTCAAAAAAGAAGATTCTAACGGTAATCCACCAGTAGTAGCCGCTT
>JANMMV010000734.1:0-3204 GCA_031373565.1 Saprospiraceae bacterium | reverse complement strand
GCATGCCTCGTGGAAGATCTCGTTGCGGATTCTCGGCTTCTTCTCCCAGCACTGAAACGGCATCAAATCCTATATAGGCATAGAAAACACCGCTGACCGCCAACATCACACCACCGAATCCATTGGGCATAAAATGATGTTCACCAGCTGTATTGACGGGCATCCAATTGCCTGTAAGGCCATTTGCAAAGACAAGATATCCACCTACCAAGATGACTAGCGTCACAACGCTCATCTTCAGTATGACCATGACGTTACTAAAATTGCGACTTTCTTTCATGCCCGTGTAAACTAGCATCGTTATTAGTACATTGATCATTAAGGCTGGTAAATCTAAGATCATCCGAAGCCCGCCAACTTGCGGGGCATTATTCCATGTGTCGAGTACCGCTTGCGAAGCGCCATCTTTGGCAATGGCATTTTTGACTTCCATGTAACTCGTACATAAGAAGTCCGGGATATTCATACCCACTTTACTTAAAAATGAAGTGAAATAATCACTCCAGCTAAACGCAACATATATGTTACCTATACTATACTCCATTATTAATGCCCAGCCTATGATCCAAGCGAAAATCTCTCCAAAACTCGCATATGCGTACGTGTATGCACTACCCGCAACAGGTATTCGTGCAGCAAATTCACTGTAACAATAGGCAGTAAACCCACATGCCACAGCCGTAATCAAAAACAAAATTAGGACGCCAGGTCCACCATTGAATACAGCGCTACCGAGACTACTAAAACTTCCAGCTCCAAGTATAGCGGCAATGCCAAAAAAAGTTAAATCCTTGACTGTCAGTACTCTTTTGAGTCCTTCGCCACCGTGAACGGGCTCGCTGCCTTCTCTAAGTATACTATCTATCTTTTTGGTACGGAAAAATGAATTGCTCATAGGTCTAAAATGGTTTGTTTGAAAGGTCTAAAGTAATTCTTTTTGACACAATGGGCAAAGAATGGGCAGAGATTATGTTAATAAAATGAAAAAGTGCGGGAGTTGATTAGGACATATTGAGATTTTGTTAAATATGTGTCATGGCAACAAATATATATAGTTTGTAGAGAAGGTCGTTCAAATAAAGACTTACTCTAACTAAATAATTACTTTACGAGTTGCGATTCTTCATGTTGTTTCAAATCTAAGTATGTAAACGCCGATTGTTAGATTATTTAAGTCAATTTGGCTTCCTAAGGTTGTCAATTCTAAAACGATTTTTTCGCTGATGTCCCGCAGGTGAACTTATTTTATCTGCAGTTTCAGGTGGTTGTTTCTTGCTGATTCCAAGGTAAAAATACGCATCAGGTGTTAAATGTAACCTTGTTTTGTTTTTAAGGGATCAAACACATGCGAGCAATGTTTGCTCCTTAAAACACAAAAGCCGCTTATCGCGGCTTCTGTTTATTCTCTGGTGACCCCAGGAGGATTAACTTGGGTTGATCATCGATGGTTCCAAGGTCAAAATACCCAGAAGTTGGCTACCGCCAACTCTTTGCGTTTTATCATCATCAAACTGGTGCGAGCACCTTTGATATGCTAAAACACAAAAGCCGCTTATCGCGGCTTCTGTTTATTCTCTGGTGACCCCAGGAGGATTCGAACCCCCAACCATCAGAGCCGAAATCTGATATTCTATCCAGTTGAACTATGGAGCCAAAGTGGGTGCAAAATTAGACTAATTTATCAAATGTCCAAATTCACCACTTAACATTTTCATTTTTACTCAATTACAGTGCTATCTCAAAGTAGCAAACATCAGCATCTATATAGTGGCTTGGCAATCCCGTGCTGTCTTTGATCTTATGAATACCTAGAAATACAAAACCACAAGACGTATAATGCTTTATGAGCCCTTCATTGTGACCGCAAGTGTCGAGCCTTATAAATGATAACTTGTTTTGATAACAGTACTCTTTGGCCCAGTCAACGATGATCTTCACGTAATTGTCTCCTCTGAAGTCAGGATTGGTTGCAATTCGGTGAATATACACAGAAGGATCGGCATTTTTTTCTTGCCAGATCTCAGGGTCGCTATGTGTCACTGCCCACACACATGCAATGTTACTGTCAATCAATAATTTGTATTGGCGGTTTTCTCTGATTTCGTTTGCTACCATGGCAGGATCAAAATCTGGCCATTGATTGGCAGGAAACTTTATTTTTTGGTATTCGGTGGCGAGTCGGTATAATCTGAAGATTTCACCAATGTCATCAGGACTTGAATTTTCTATAATCATTTACTTTTCTAAAGTTTAGGACTATTCTCTTATCAGCTTTTTGATAACGACGATCTGACCTAAGTGGTAATGGGTATGCTCTACGATCCCTTGCAGATTTCGGTAAGTTGTCCCATATTTTGGATCAATAAAATCTTCATTTATCTTGCCCTCAGGATAATTTTCGATCAAATGCGTAAAATTTTCTGCAGCTTCCCACATAGTACCTAAGAATGATTGCCAGTCTTCCTCTGTTTCGAATGTTGGGTGGTCAAAACTATACTTGTCTTTGCCTTCGAGTGGGCCGCCTTCAAGGACTCTAGTCACTATAACGACATAATAATGGATATGATAGGATAATTTCGCTATCGTATTGAGCGAGCCGATTTTTTCTACTGCTTCAGTTACTGTTACGTCTGATAAATGTTGTTTGACATTCGATGTGCTCCAGTTTCCACCAAAGTATACTTCCCTAAAGTGTTTAGCGATGATTTTATTAAGTTCCATTGGCATTTATATTTCATAAGCAAATGTAGTAATTAATTCCTTGACCAAATATAAAATATGATCATAGTTGTGTATGACAACTTCCCTTTTTTGAGATGCGTAGCATCGCTTTATTTTAACGACGGATTTCAATCCGTTGAAATTTACCTATAACTTGTATTTAAGTGCCGTAGGTACGATCTATTTTTGTGCAATTTCTTATGAGCACTGATTACCGTTTGCGATAGAAGCAACGAAATGAAGCTGCGGAAGGGCAACTAAAAACACAACAATTCCTGACGGAACATCTTTAGAAAAATGTGTAAATATGCCGTTTTTGCTATCCACAAGGATATTTATTGTTAAATTGATGAAATCAATAACTTCTTTAATCTGTGGCTTTAAAACATAACATTAGCAATTAATTTAGGCCAAAGCCATGCCCGCTTCCGTTTTTTTGTATTCATCTATGCGCTTGTTCATGATCCTAAACCACAATGGCGG
>JANMMV010000716.1:0-5506 GCA_031373565.1 Saprospiraceae bacterium | reverse complement strand
GCCTTGACCATTGTTGAGGTTTAGGGAATAACAGCATTGACCATTAGTGCCTACGGAGATTGGTGTTAATGTAGCAGATAATTCATTACATAGACTTGTATCAATGGGACATTGCCTGCATTTGAAAATTTCTACATCACCTTGAAAACGCTTACTAGTTCCATCACTAGCTGAAACAAATCCGTCAAAATCTACACTATATCCATTACAAAAACTACCACCACTTGTGGAATTTCCTTGGATTCCATAAGAAGCCTGAGTACCTGGTGGAGAACAAGCTAAGTTGCCTATATAATCTCCTGTAGCCCAAATAAATTCATCACAGTTTTTAGGGCTTGTACCATCGCTAAAACTTTCATAGCCATAATCTATTCCACCTGAACTCGTAGCCCCTTTAAGGTTATAAGAAACAACATCACTTATGTTATATTTTAAATTGGTAGGCGGAGAACCATGACCTGGAGTCAAGATCCAAGAAGCACTTGGTTTATAATACTCCAAAACCCTAGATTGATGTGCATAAGCTTGATACCAAGGAACTCCAGCACCGACAGTTGATAAAGTAAAATCTGGACAATTACCAAACATTGATCTTTCACCAATAAGCATAGTACCTTTAAAGTCAAATGCTATGTCTGACACAGGACTTGAATAATTATTTGAAATAACTGCACTAAAAGACTCAACATGATCAGGTATATCAATTATTTTATTTTGTGAACCAGTAAATGCACCCGTACTTGTTAAGCTTATTTCCCAAATCTCATTTTTTCTGGCTGTGTTTATTTGTCCTTTATCCTCCACCCAATTAGATACATAAAGCTGCTTGTTTACTGGATTGTAAGCTATTCCCCAAGGTCTTTCAGTCAAATTGACGAATCCATCGGAACCCATAATATTTGTTGTGGTAAATGGATCAAATCGCCCTGTTACTGTATTGGTATTCAAATCAACCATATAAATATAGCCATCGTGCATGTTTGTAGCGTAAAGTAAGTTTTTATCTCTATTGTAGCAAATATTGCCGAAACCCGCAGGATTTGATGGAATAGTAGTGCCACCTAAAGTATATGGCCCATCACAAATGATTGCTGAAATAGCATCAGATGGATCTATTTTATAGATGCAAGATTTACCACTTGGTCCAAAAGGAGAAGGTGTCGGTCCTGTATATCCACAACCGTAAAGTGTAGTCGAAGACAAGTAAATATTATCATTTTTATCCAACGCTATTCCGAATACATTACCTAAATTATTGTAATTCCAATGTGGTTGATTATAAATATTAGATCCACTTTTTGCTGCCCAAACTGAACCGATGGGAGCAGAGGATCTGTCATTTACGTCACAAATACCGAATACTGGGCTCGAGGCATCTATTCCTAACGCTGGAATATCTGATACGAATCCTGAAAAACAAGTAACTACTGCATCTCCACAATTTCTTCTTGCATTATTTCCACACGGCTTGATGTTGACCGTATCATTACACATGACCATATTGCCACAAGCGTCTTTGGCCGTCCACGTGATGATGGTTTGACCAGCTGGATAGGTAACAGATGCTGTGCTAGTTCCATTGATGCTGTTCGTAATAATCACAGGAGCATTACAATCATCCATAGCTGTGGGAGTTGGCACTGTTACTGTGCCCAAACAATTGCCATTCGCATCGAGAAAACCTTGTCCTGTAAACGACAAACCACAACCAGTTATTACTGGAGGCGTGGTATCTCGCAGCGTGATCGTCTGAATACAAGACGATGTATTTCCACAGAAATCAGTGGCGGTATACGTTTTAGGCCAAGTTGTTAGACATCCTGATCCTTGGCCATTTCCTACTTGAGATGTTATGCTAACCACATTATTGCACGCATCTGTGGCAGTTGCATTACCAGTGACAACATTGTTATCTATATCAGCATCACAATTCAACGTTAAGTTAGGAGGACACAAAATCATAGGGGCTGTTCTATCTATAACTGTGATCGTTTGTACACAGGTGCTCATGTTATCACAATCATCAATAGCCTTCCAAGTACGGAGTATAGTACGTTCACAACCTTGCCCTTGGAAGACATCTGTGTATGAAATAGTAGGGTCGGGATCAATATTGTCTGTCGCAGTGGCCTGTCCAATGATGGTTACATCTAGTGGATTATCATCACAATCTATGGTCAATGATGGTGGACAGACGATGACAGGTGGTACTGTCTCACAACCACAAATGTCGACCATATTTATGGGGTGGGCTTGACTTGATATGTTAGTACCATTTACTTTATCTGCATTCATTGTGACTGGTTGGAATGATTGGAAGCTTACTTGTGTGGTTTCGAGTGTTATTTCCACGGTGTTGTCTATACAATTATCTAAGTCAAGATAATCTACGGAAAGAAATGCATCCATTTGACCAAAGCCATCCGGGTTGTTTCTTCTTCCATCCGTATAAACGTATCTACTGTTTGTCATATCTAATGTAATGTATCCAAAATCATAGGCAGTTTCACCGTCATTAAACGTTTTTACCCAGTTTTGTGTCAAAGATGCTCCATTGTCAGTATAGCTAACGATAACGGGCCTGGTGACGCCACTAAATACACCATGTCCGATGGCCAAAAATTCGCCAGGATTATTACCGATGGCCAGCGTCGAAATACGGGTAAGTTGGGGTATTTTGTATGCAACCGCTACACTTGTTCCATTTACTTTAACAAGCCTTGCCGTTCCATCTGCATTGGATCCAGCCAAGATATGATTAAATCCGGCGATGGGATTTGACTTCGTAAGTATCGACGAAAAAGCACCGTTGTAATCAAAGATTCTAGTACTAAGAACGTTACCATTGTTGTCAATTGTGGTAGTAATAGCTTGATTAGTAGGCAAGACAACTGCTCCGTTGCCAACAATCATCATTTGACCTGTGCGGCCATCAATCGATACATCCCGTAAAAACTCATTATCCCGACTGTCAACACCGATAGTCTTTCTAAAACCTACATTACCATCTTTATCTACTGTGGTAAGTGTAACCAATTCAAAAAGTGGATCACCCTCTGAGCCAAATATATAATATGGAGTAGCTGTTGATGAAGGTACAGGATTTAAATATATCTTCAATAAGAACTCTCTTGACGGATTGAAGTCGTACTGTTGCAACGATATAAAATTACCAGAACTAGAATTTACCACACCTATCATAGAACTGTTATTGCCGCTCACTTGTCCTGTCCAACCTACTAGCAAAATATTATCGTCACTATTGATAATCATATCTTCCCATTTGCCAGGGCCCGCTATTTCTTTTGACCAGACAAGGTTGCCCATGATATCTATTTTGGAAATGGTTGGAAATTCTTGTGCGGTTCTTCCGCCTGTGATGTAGTAAAAATTATTGTGTACAATAACTTTTCCAAAATAATTTGGATCCAAAGTACCATACAATTTTTGAAAATACTGACTAGCCATTACGGAATTGTTCTGGTCTGTATCAACATTGGCTTTAAGTCCAATATTTGCCTCACCTAAAGTAGGTTTTTGATCAAGATTAACACGCGACCAAGCCACATCTTGATGAATGACTTTCTGTCCACTATCTTGGGAGTGAATAATAATGCTCATCAGACAGAGTATCAAAGGAAAAAATATCCTTTTTGAAAAAATGTTGAATGGGAGTAACAAGCGTAAACTGTTTTTCATGATGATTAGATATTGGGTTTTTTTTAATGGTACAAAGCTAAATCTGATTCGAACCTAGGATTGAGTCTAATGGTGGAACGGTAACAATAAGATGATTTACGGTAGTAAGGAATAGGTTTTGGGAATCAAGTGATTGAGTGTAAATGAAAGATGGAATACATGAATGGGTGAGCGCGTGAATGCGTGAATGTGCGAATGTGAAAATGCGTGAAAGTGAGAATGTGAGAATGTGAGAATGCTAGAACGCTTGAAAGCATCGTTTAAACCATAACGCATTTTAGTGCCTTCGAGCAGCGCAAACAGGTAAACAATTACACAATAAAACGATCCCACAGTTAAACAAAAAAACAATCACAACATAGACACTGCATGCAAAAACTCAGCTTTGCGGCGTCTCGCAAGGGGAACTTTGACCGTGGTTAATTTCATCAATATCTCATCATCGTGCGTAAGTGAATTGATGTATTTGAGATTGATAATGTATGATTTGTGAGGTACGAAAAAACCCAAAGGCTCCAGCAGTCCTTTATACCATCCTAGGTATTGAGAGCTTAGAATCTTCTGTCCATTTTCAGTATAAATGTACGTGTACTTATCCGATGATTCACACAGGACAATCTGGTCGATATTTACAAATTCGTACCGATCAGTGCCAGGAATGACCAGCTTTTTCTTCTCAACATTGTCTGGTTTGATATTATGCAGTAGTGTCGCAATTTTGCTTCCCGCATTTTTGAGTTTTAATTGATTTGTTGCAATTTCAACGGCGATTTGTAGGTCTTCACTTTTGACAGGCTTGAGTAGATATCCGACAGCAGCAACCTTAAAAGCCTCAAGTGCATATTGCTCATAAGCGGTTGAAAATATAATTTCAAAGGTGATTTCCTTAAATTTTGCTAAAAAATCTAAGCCCGATTCTTTTGGCATATTCACATCCAAGAAGACGATATCTGGCTTCATTCTCACACATAAATCATATCCGCTAGCCGCAGAATCGGCTGTGCCTACTATTTCCAAATCAGGACATAGTTCTCGGATTTTCATCGAGAGCACCTCCCTAGGTTTGGATTCGTCGTCTATAATTATGGCTTTAAACACTGTTTGGTCGAAATTAGAATTCAAAGATAAAATGAATTTATCCTATTGTGACAAAAAATGGCTCCTCGGTTGATATTTATTGAAGTAAGGTATCAAAAGACGGTTTTAGTGTTTATTGCTAACTTCTTGTCAAAACGAACATGCAGTAGTAACCTTATAAAAAATTATCTTTCAAAATGGGGTACAAAAACTAAGTAAAAATCTTCAGTCCATTATTTCGTATCGGACATTTCTACCTCAATTCCCCTTAGTCGCTTCCTTCTTTACCAACAAAGTATCTTTTTGTACCACCGGAACAATCACCCCAGGCACTTCAGATGGGAGTGGCTTTTTGACGAGTAAATTAACGAGATTGAGTTTTTTGCGCACAAACTCTGGGAGTGGTTCCGTCTTGATTTTGGGGCAACCAGTGAGTGCTATAAATCCTGTGGGAGCGGGAGCAAATTTGAGTTTGTAATCGTACAAACCAGTCTTGTCTGCTTCGAGCTTCTTTAGAAATTTTTCATATACGGGCCTTGCCGTGTAGTACCCTTGTCCGATATCTGTATTGTCAAATCGAATAAACTTATCATCACCGCCTGTCCACACCGCCGCCACAAGCGACGGCGTAAATCCGCAGAACCAGCCATCACATTGATCATTTGTTGTACCCGTTTTACCGCCATTTTGAGATTTAAGTCCCATGGTAAATTCTCCCCCAACCACATTC
>JANMMV010000334.1:0-4602 GCA_031373565.1 Saprospiraceae bacterium | reverse complement strand
AGAAACTTTTGGTTAATGAATAAAAATACCAGTGCGCCGTATATCGTCACACTAATCTCTTTGGATCTAGAATATTCTACAGGTTGGAAATAAATTATATACGTATAGTCTTAATATATAAGATAATACTATGATGGCAATTTATCAAGCAAGGCTAATGCAAGATAACGACATACTAATTGTTAAATATGTACTAAAGATGATTATATATATAGCAAAAATGTTATATAAAATCAACTGTTTAGGAATTAGTTATAAATATAAATTTACAACTATTACTATTATCAAACTGTGTAGGTTGGAACTAAATTGTGGTAGGTTCATGACTAGTTTCTCACGCTAATCATAAGGCAAAGATATGATGGGTTACACATATAAAAAAATATTATACAAAATAAATACATATATTTTTAATCATAACATGTAAAATATTGACAATCAATTGATTTAATATATAAATAATTTTTAACATAATAACCATTTTTTGCCATTTAGACTGCAAATCATTACATTTTACACTAACTCATAGCTAAAGAATGCTTCCAAAAACTATCTTTGTAGCCACATATTTAAGTATAATTTAAATGCAGGACGGAACTCCATTTTGGCGAAAATCATTAACCTTACTAGGATGCATCTTACTGGGTGCATTGATAGGACAAAGTGCGTTGATGGCTATGGCTTATTTTCATGGCATTGAATTAACATCAAAAGAAGCTGTAATGGGGATGATGTCTGATCCTAATTTGGCAAATAACGTAAAAATATTTATCGGTTTTAATCACATTTTGACTTTCATCGCTGGACCTTTATTATATCTCAACATTGTATACGGCAATAAGTGGAAGAATTTTCTACATCTTAAGCATTTCGATCCTATCCTATTACTATTGTTTCCTATCGCACTATTCTCACTCTATCCACTTATGGGTTATATAGGCGAGTTGATAGGTAAGCTTCCACTGCCTGAGTTTCTGGACGGTATGGACAAATCATCAATGGAAGTCCTTGCTGGATTACTTAAAATGGATAGCTTCGGCGCTCTAGTTATCAATTTGTTTATCGTCGGGGTTCTGCCTGGTATCGGCGAAGAGCTTCTTTTCAGAGGCATCATTCAAAAAGAAATACAAAAAAAATGGTTTAATCCTCATCTTGCAATCTGGATAACAGCTTTCATATTTAGTGCTGTCCACATGCAGATTGCTGGCCTTATCCCCAAAATGATGATTGGAGCATTGCTCGGTTACGCTTATTTCTATTCAGGGAGTTTGATTTTACCGATGATACTGCATTGTCTCAACAATAGTACGGCGACAATTGCATTATACTTCATGGGCAGTAATATTAATGTAGATAATTTGGACAAGGAAGAAAGTATACCTATTGCTTCAGTTGTCATTTCCACAGCTATTTTTATCGGGGTTTGGATGTACATAAAGCAAGTATTAAAAACCTTACCCCCTGACAAACTAATAAAAAAGGACATCGCATGAGCCAACGAAATGAAGTATTAAGAAAAAGAAGTGTCACAGGTATCGTTTTCGGTGCTATCGTCTTATTGCTCATCTATTCAGGCAAGATCGGAGCGATAGCATTGTTCAGCGTTATTGTGATAGGAGGTTGTCATGAATATATTCGAATGGTATTCCCCAAAAACATCCGTAAGTTGAGTTATGGATTTTTCGTAACAGTGGGCATTGTGGTCAGTATCATGAGCATGGGTTTGTCACATCCTTCGTACCCATATCTAGTCATTATTTCTTGCGCTTTACTCCTTTTTGGGATTGTAAATATGTTCACACCTTTAATAAACCATCGTCGGTGGTATTGGCTGGTCAGTGCATCTTACTTAGGATTGCCGATAGGCTTATTTATAACGTATGTATATGGTAGTCATCCCTATCCAAAAGCAATGGTGCTCTCCATTATAGGCCTCATATGGATGAGTGACACACTTGCCTACCTAGTAGGATCTCGAGTTGGTAAAACAAAGTTATTTGAACGCATTAGCCCAAAGAAAACTTGGGAAGGCTTTATCGGAGGTGGAATTTTTACGATTGGCCTTGTTTATATTATACAGCATTACCAATCTGCATATCCCTTGTGGTTTTGGTTGGTACTAGCCGCTATTGTATGGATAATAGGGACATCGGGAGACTTAGTAGAGTCATCAATAAAAAGACAATTTGACATCAAAGACTCTGGAAAACTGCTTCCGGGGCATGGAGGGATATTAGATAGATTTGATAGTTTGATCTATGTATTACCTTTTATATTACTTTTGCTGCTCCAAATAGAAAATAATTTATCATTTTAACAAGACGTATGACCATTCACAAAGAAGGAAACCCAACATTAACATGGGGCTTTATCGTTCTATCCATCTTTTCAAGCATAGCATATTATATGTTTCCGGCTGTATTTTTACCAGTTTTAATCTTAAGTATTGCCTTTTACTTATTTTTGATATCATTCTTTAGAAAACCCAATAGACCCATAGCCACTGTTGATAACAATCAACTCTTATCTCCCTGTGATGGCAAAGTGGTCGTCATCGAAAAAGTATTTGAACCAGAGTACTTAAAGGCGGATGTGTTGCAAGTATCGATTTTTATGTCTCCGCTCAATGTACATATCAACTACTTCCCTACAGATGCGAAAGTAGCGTATGCTAAATATCACCCCGGCAAATATCTAGCTGCTTGGAATCCGAAATCATCTACAGAAAATGAACGCACCACGGTTTGTTACGAAATCGATGGCAAAAAGATTCTTCTGCGGCAAGTAGCAGGCGCCCTGGCAAGACGTATCGTCATGTATGCGGAAGCAGGTAAGACTTACCGGCAAGGAGATGAGATGGGTTTTATTAAATTTGGCTCGCGCGTGGACCTATATTTGCCATTAGATACTGATCTTCAAGTGAAGCTCGATGACGTTGTTTCGGGTTCGATAACGAAGATCGCAAATCTTTAATAAATTGTAGAAGCTTCTTCCGTTTCTGAGTGCTACTATTGTAATTCAATTTATAGCCCTTATTGCTATTTATGTTTACAACAGCAGTCATTACGTAAGGCTTTTAAAGAAAGCTCTCATCCTACAAATTTGAGTTCTTGAAATTCATTATTCGTCTACTATTCAATTATTAAGATAGAAAATCATTAAATAATGACTCGCTAAATGTGCATGATTTGAGACACTTTTAACCATCCATCATTATTGCTTATTACTAGATGGATCAAAAATCACTCGATATGAAATCCTATCTTTACAGCGCAAGAAGTAACCAAAAAAACAAAACTTATTCGATCAGGTTACTATTGAAACAAAATACCTATATATGACTACCATAACAACAGATTTTGTAAGTAAAATGGATCGGGTCTCTAGGCTCAATCTTATTAATAGTGTAACGGGTTTTAAGCCTGCCAATTTGATTGGAACCAAGTCGACATCCGGACAAAGCAATTGTGCGATCATAAGTTCTGTGATACATCTAGGCTCAGATCCAGGATTGATCGGTTTTGTCATGCGCCCATTGACCGTCCCACGGCACACGATGCGAAATATACTTGAAACGTCGTCCTATACCATCAATCACATCAATGCAGACATAGCGGAGAGAGCCCACTGGACATCAGCAGATTTTGACGGACACGAATCCGAGTTCGACATGTGCAACCTTGAAGAAATCTACAGAGATGATTTTTTTGCACCTTTTGTCGGGCAGTCAAATATCGCTCTAGGGATGACTCTCGTAGAAACAATTGATATCAAAGTAAATGGCACGGTACTAGTCATCGGAAAAATTGAAATGGTACATATGAAAGAAGATTATAGGACATCAACAGGCTGTTTAGACTTAGTCAAAGCAGGCACCATAGCCATCTCAGGACTTGATACATATCACACAACCGACATTTTAGCAAGTTTTCCTTATGCTAGGGTAAATGATTTACCTGTCTTTTAGTATTTAACTGATAAACATTAAGTAACTTTGATCATCTTTTATCAAAATAACTTTAATAATATGAAAAATCGTTGCATTCTCACTTTTTCGTTGATCATGATATCGCTTATGTACATGCATGCGCAAAAAGAAGTTTTCTTAAAAGTAAATCATCGCCTCGGTTCTCAACCATTTGTTCTAGAAAAGCCGCTAGCGAATAATTTTGGACACCCATTTTCAATAACGAGATTTGATTATTATCTATCTAATTTTATTATCTACCATGACGGTGGTAAAGAAGTCAAAGTGGCAGACAGTTATATCCTGGTACGGGACGGGGCAGATTTTACTTACTCTTTGGGTACACATGATTTAACACATATTGACTCGCTAATATATTTGGTAGGAATCGATTCGTTGCACAACCATGCGGACCCTTCAACCTACCCTGCAGGCCATCCACTTGGCAACCAAGCGTCTGATATGCATTGGGGATGGACTGGTGGTTATAGATTTGTTGCGTTAGAAGGTAAAGTAGGTGCTGCGTTAGATAAGACTTTTCAAATCCACGCTTTATTCGATAAATTAGTCAATAGAGTAGTTTTGACTGACCCATCTTATGATGACGATAATAAAATCATGATCGAATTAAAAGC
>JANMMV010000666.1:0-7410 GCA_031373565.1 Saprospiraceae bacterium | reverse complement strand
GTGGCAATACTTATGCCCAATCGACAGCGTTCAACGATACGAATGCAGAGATGGAAACATGGATGGTGACGCCAGAAATAACAACATCAACTAGTGGCAATTTAAGCTTTGAAACGGCGAAGTCATTTTGGGTACATAATGGTTTGACGGTATGGGTTTCTACCAATTTTACAGGTGATCCATCTACTGCCACATGGACTCAAATCACAACAGCCAAAATAGCAACGCAAGCCGATGCCGATAACGCCTTTATTCCTTCTGGAACAATTGATTTAAAAGCATATGGGGCTAAAGTCAAGGTAGGGTTTAAGTATGTAGGTGACAAGACTACGAATACCAGCACTTATCGTATCGACAATGTGAAAGCATTCTAGTACTTCCAAGAAATAATTGAAAATACAAAAAAGCCAGTTTGACTTAAAAAGGGAGTCAACTGGTTTTTTCATTAAAAATATGCTGTAAAAAGTTTCAATAGTCACTCTTGCAGACATATTGAAACCTTGCAGCTAAAAATAAATAATTACATTTGCGCTGCTTAAAGATTTTATACATGTTATCGAGATTCATTCAAACCATCGTGTTTACATTATTTTCACTAACTATCTTTGCCCAGACGGGTACTGTAAGGGGAAATGTCTTTGATAAAAACAGTGGAAATGTACTTATTTCTTGTGAAGTGAGACTAGATGGTACTAATTTTGGTACTGTGACAGACCTAGACGGTTTTTTTGTAATGACGAGCGTCCCTGCAGGCGAATACAAACTTGTCAGTATTTATTTAGGATATGATACGGTCACTACTGTTGTAAATGTAAAACCAGGAAGCATCGTATATCAATCACTCACGATGGCCGAAAGTACAGTACAGCTGCAAGGAATACAAATATCTGCGGCTAGCGAAAAGCGTCGTACGACAGTCAATATCTCCCAGATCTCAGTATCTCAAAAGCAAATCAAAGCATTGCCATCTGTTGGTGGAGAGCCTGATCTAGTTCAATATCTACAAGTTATACCTGGTATAATCTCCACAGGTGACCAAGGTGGACAAATATATATCCGCGGCGGTTCTCCAGTTCAAAACAAAATATTACTTGATGGACTCAATGTATTCAACCCATTTCACTCGATAGGATTTTATTCTGTATTTGAGACAGAACTGATCAAAAATGTTGATGTCTTGACAGGTGGTTATGGAGCCGAACACGGTGGACGTATTTCAGCGATAATTGATGTTAAAACGCGTGAAGGAAACAAAACTAAGCAAAGTGGATTTGTAAGTGGTGGCCCATTTATGATGAAAGGCATGCTCGAAGGCCCAATAAAAAAATACAAGGAAGGCGGGACCTCAGTTTCCTATGTACTTACAGCGAAGAGATCGTTGCTTGATTATACGACTAAGAACTTGTATTCGTATGCAGCACCAGTGGATTCAATAGGCTTGCCTTTTTCTTTCCAAGATTATTACGGTAAAATATCACTCAATACATCTAATGGTAGTCGAATTAATGTCTTCGGATTTAACTTTGCAGATTCTTACAGCAACCCATTGCTAGCAGGTGTAAAGTGGAAAAACCAAGGCGGTGGCGTTAATTTTGGGTTAGTACCACAAGGAAGTAATCTATTAGTAAGCGGATTGATAGGGTTCTCAAAGTATAATGTCCAGCTCGACGAGCAAAACCTTGATCCACGTACTTCCGACATTGACGAGTTGACTGCATCATTTGATTTTACCTTTTTTGGTAAGCAAAATGAAATTAAATACGGAATCGAAGCCAAAAGTATTAGAACAGATTTCGAATTTGTCAATCCTTTTGGTCTAAGACTAGCACAAGAACAAAATACCACGGAACTAGGCTTCTATGTCAAATACCGCCAAATAATAGGCAACCTGATCATAGACCCTTCTGTCCGAATTCAATATTATTCCTCGCTAGGAAAGTCAACATTCGAACCACGATTAGGTATCAAATATAATATCACGGATAAATTTAGATTCAAAGGAGCAGCGGGAAGATATACGCAGAATATTCTTAGTACATCAAATGAGAGGGATGTAGTTAATCTTTTTAATGGATTTTTGACCGGACCAGAAGGCATCGTTACCGATTTTGATGGTAATAGAGTAGGAAACAAATTACAGATAGCTCACCATCTCGTTGGTGGTTTTGAGTATGACTTAGGTAAGCACTTATTAGTAAATATAGAAGGGTACTATAAAGATTTTAGTCAATTGATTGTGGTCAATAGAAACAAACTTAAAGTTACTGAGGCTGACTACGTTGTCGAAACGGGAAATGCTTATGGAGTAGATCTATCATTTAAATATGACAGGCCGCGATACTATGTTTGGGTTACGTACTCGCATGGATACGTAAAACGTGATGATGGTCAACAAATCTATCCTACTATTTTCGATCGGAGACACAACATTAATACTTTGTTGACTTATGATATAGACAAAAGTGGATCTTGGCAGGTGAGCGGCAGATGGAATCTTGGATCGGGATTTCCATTTACAAAAACGAAAGGATTTTATAATTACTTAGACTTTTTACAGGGAGTAAGCACCAACTATGGTACTGAGAATCCTAAGAATGTAGGTATTATATATTCAGATATTCGCAACGGTGGTCGCCTACCCTACTATCATAGATTTGATATATCATTGACTAAAAAGATCAAGTTTTCAAAAAATACAGGTCTTGACGTAGTCGCATCTGTTACCAATGTCTATGACCGAAGAAATATCTTTTATTTTGATCGCGTCACTTATTCACGAGTTGACCAGTTACCCATACTTCCTAGTTTAAGTGCAAAATTATATTTCTAAAAACTTGCATATTAATAATCATATCGTATCTTTGCGGCCGTTAAAAACCTGAAGGCTGTTTATTTTCAGCGGATTCAGGTTTGTAAATCATATTAATTTTAAAATTTTAACAATGCCAGTAAAAATTAGATTGACCCGTAAAGGTCGCAAACAAGCTCCATTTTACCACATTATCATCGCAGACGCGCGATCACCAAGAGATGGTAAATTTATAGAAAAAATCGGTACATACAACCCTATGACTAAGCCAGCAACTATCGAGATCGATAGAACGGCAGCTTTTGATTGGTTAACTAAAGGAGCACAGCCTACTGATACTGTACGTGCTATATTAAGATTCAAAGGAGTTTATTACAAAAAGCACCTTATGCGTGGTGTTAAGAAAGGTGCACTTACTATCGAGCAAGCAGATGAAATGCTACAAGTTTGGATTGATGCAAAAGAAAAGCGAATTTCTGATCGTAGAGCTGATACATTAGCAGAGCTAGAATCATTCAGAATCTTAGTTTCCGGCGAGCCAGGAAAGAGAGCTAAAAAGGTTGTGGCGGATGAAGATACGCACAAAGCAGCTGAAGCATTTAAAGCAGATAGTCAAGTCGAAGCAGATGATGTTCAGGAAGAAGTAGCAGCTGTAGAAATACCTGCAGAAATAGTGACAGAAGTTGCAGTTGAAGAAGTTGCTGAAGTTATTGCCGAAGAAGCCCCAGCTGTAGAAGAAATCGTAGAAGTTGAAGTTCCTGCAATAGTTGAAGTTCCAGCGATAGAAGAAGTAGTAGAAGAGTCTACAGCCGGCGATGATGAAGCGCCAGCTGCTGATGAAGCTCCAGTTGAAGCTTAAAAATAAGCTTACCAACAAGATACATTTGTAAATATTATAGTCCACCGGACAGCACGGCGAAAGCCGAAAAAAGAACCTGATAAAATGAAAATTTTATCAGGTTTTCTTTTATCAAAAGGTGTTTGAAAACACCATTTATTATTAAATCACTGATTAAATAAAAACCGTAATGGAAAATCTTTCAGAAAATTATAAATCCCATCTTGACCAGATAAAGCTGGCTATTCAAAATTCGGATCTTCTTGCTAGCTATCTCGATGAAGAAACTGAAGAAGGTTATAAAGCGATGATAGAAGCATTTGAGCCACATATTATGGAGTTATACAACGTTGTCGCTCAAAAGCACCCTTTGCAATTAGTTTCCTTGGAGAACGAATTTCTTGATGAAGGATATGAAGGTCTGTTTTTACCTAAAATTTTAGGTTATTCAGTGTTGCGCGGAGAGGTTGATCAAAATCTAAAGTATAAACGGCCCCAAGATCACTTCAAAGCAATTCTTCAAACTATTTGTGACTCTGCAAATTTTGATTTTATCAAGATGCGCATAGGTCAAACTGTGCAGATCGGATTTGCTTTAAGTAGCGACATATGGTTAACAAATTTTATGGATGGTCTTACCAACAAGAGAGTTAAGTCTTTCCTTACTATCCAAAAATTGGACAAGCATAGAGACCTCAACCACAGAAAGATCGGTTATGAAAGTTACAAGCGACAATTCCAAGGTCAAAATTATCAGTCCGTTGACTTCCCTAATAGTATTGCTGAACTTAAAATACTGGGATCGTCTTTGATCTCCTTTTTAAACTATAGAGCAAACTGGAAATTCGACAATAGCAGTCTTCTTCCACATTTAGAAGCGCTTATTCAGAATGAAACTTTCCACAATGATCCTGATTTCTTAGAGATCATCATGATCGTAGGTATGTTTTATGATGTAAGTGCTAGTACACAAAAAACGATTACTTCTATCATCGATAAGTTGCGTAAAGAAGATAAAAACTTCCAATCAACCTATTTTGAGCACTTGTTGTCACTTTACAGATCGGATGTCGACATCACACCAGATGCTGATAAGCGGATGTCTAAAATCATCAATAAGAAGACAAATGATTCAATATCAGGTTATTACAATTTGATGGACACGGTGCATACTAAAGGTTATGTACATGAAGATACGATCCAAGCGGTTAAAGAATATTATGACCAACACAAGGGCTTGTCTCTCGAAAATGAGTGTCTTAGAGATTGTATATTTGGCTATTGCAACAGTTTTCTAAACAATTTGGATACCGACAGTTACACCGAGTATTTTGATATTAACAACAAAGTGTACATACCGTACATCAATACGTTCTACAATCAAAAATTCAATCAAAACATCAAGGAGACAAGTCTTCGTTACATTAATCGCCTGATGGAAGTTTATGTTGATAAGAGAGGAAGAGATTATCAAGATATCAAAAAATATGTCTCTAGCACCTTTATTGATTTAGGTCTGAAATCTGAAAAAGATATCATAGAAATGTTCAAAACAAAGAAGAAGGAAGTTGAAAAGTAATCTTCTACCTAATTCTTATCAAAAAGGACAACGCTTTGGTGCTGTCCTTTTTATGTTTAACCCATTTTATTAATATTGATCAATACTTAGCAGAACCAAAGTACATGCTTCTTCTGTCAAAATCCCTTCCGTTTCTAATCTTGTGGCCAACTGATCATTTTCAGTACCAGGATTAAAAATGACCCTTTGGGGTTTGAGAGATATAATATAGTCTTGATACTTTTCCTGAATAGTAGGATTGACATACATTGTTACAGTATCAATGTCTTCATAGGGCTCTAGGGTAGTGCGTATGGTTACTTCATCCACTTGTCCTTCACGAGCCCCTATCGCTAGCACTTCATGTCCGTGCTTAATTAATGCTTTTATTGCTTTGTAAGAATAGCGATCTTCATTAGTAGACGCACCTATTACAAGAGTCTTCTTTGACATATTTAACATTGTATATTGTATTATAAACCAGTTATCTATGTACATGGTTTTGACTTTGTCATAAAATTAACAACAAAAGTCTTGCATACACAGATTTATTGCTTAATTTTGCACTGATAGCAGAATAACATATTGTTTAATTTATTAATATATAATGCTATCACTAGTACCGATTTAGATTTCAATTTTTGTCCATTAACAAAATTTCTAGCAATAGTTGAGTAAGCTTAATTCCATATTTTCATTGAATCGTCTAGCGATAGTCCTATTTTGGCTGTGTGGAACTAATATTCAATCTGGGCATAGTCAGGATGCAACGCCCGAAATATGTAAAGATGCCATCCATGTTTGTGGTAACTTATTGAATGGACTTCAAGGAACTTTACCCGACACCAATACCAATGATATTATTTGGCCCAATTTCATTTTCCCTGGTACAGGTGTATGTGGATTAGCGGGAGAGTTTAATAACACCATCTGGTACTCTTTTGTTACTTGCGACACAACGGTTCATTTAAGAATTTTTTATAATAACTGTGTTCAACCGCAAGGGATTACCGCTGACGCAGGCATTCAATTGGGTTTATACTCGAAATGTAAGCATACTTCATCTGTAACTTGTGGGGAAGCAGCTGGGTCGCCATCAGGATTTATTGAATTGAAATACGATAAATTTATACCAGGTGAGCTTGCCTTTCTAGTACTTGATGGTTATTCATCTTCGGTTTGCGATTTTAGAATAGAAGTGATCAAGGGAATTGATACAACGCCGCCGACAAAACCTGATACTACTCTACTCAGTGATGGCGCTATCACTGGTCCGAATGTTATCAATTGCCAAACTAAAGGTCAGCCTATCAGATATAATCTAACTAAACCGGGTTGCAAGATAAATTTACCCCCGAGCTGTGTTAGTACTGTGAGTACTTCACCCAATGGAATCGACAGTATCAAATATGTTTGGTCTGTCACGCCTTCTACAGGAAGATCTATAGCCAATATTGATAGTTCGGGTAGCACAAAAGAGATAACCTTTACTGAGTTAGGAATATATACGCTTGAAGCACGGGCAGTTTTTCATCCCGCTTATGGTGGAAAATGTGAAAACGGCGGTTGCGGTAAAATCCAAAAATGGATAGTGGAAGTCAAAGAAGCGGATACCATCCAAGCCCCACTTATAGTATTATGTCCAGATTCAACTGCCACTTATTGTGGTCAACTTATTACTAAGGATACTACGGTTTTGTGCCAATTGAATGCTTGTGACATAGAAGAACAGTCATTTATCTTCGAAAAATACATTGACACAGATCTAGGTAAACAGACAGTATGTAAGGGTAATTCGTATTTGTTTCAAGGTCAGTTTTACACCCCAGGTTCGTATATTGTCAAAGATAATTTGAACTGTAAAAAACGGTTTGTCTTTAATGTAGAAGAAATAGAATTAGAAGTGAATATTAGTTCTGCTAGCTCCCTATTGAACTGTTTTACCAAAGAGATATCCATCAATGGGAATGCGATTACAAATGGCACTAATGCGATCTCTTATAGTTGGTACAATAGTAGCAATGCGTTAGTGGGCACAAATAATTCACTTATTGTATCATCTCCCGGAGACTATAAGTTAGATGTTGCTTATACCATAAGTACCACAAATGTGTGCAAAAAAACAGCTACCATAACGATTACGCAAGATACCGAAACTCCAAAAATAACAGCTCTTATTCCCAAACTAACTTGTAAAAATTCGGC
>JANMMV010000649.1:0-5898 GCA_031373565.1 Saprospiraceae bacterium | reverse complement strand
TATTGATGAGCGTCCGGAGGAAGTTACAGATATGCGCAGAAGCGTAAATGCGGAAGTGATAGCTAGTACATTTGATGAGCCAGCTGAGAACCATGTGCGTGTAGCAGGTATCGTACTCGAAAAAGCAAAACGACTCGTAGAATGCGGCCATGATGTTGTCATCTTGCTTGATTCGATCACTCGTATGGCGAGAGCGTACAACTCTGTAGCGCCTACTAGTGGTAGAGTATTATCTGGAGGTGTTGAAGCCAACGCATTGCACAAACCTAAAAAATTCTTTGGAGCAGCTCGTAATATTGAAGATGGGGGATCATTGACGATCTTAGCTACTGCATTGATAGATACGGGTTCAAAAATGGATGAAGTTATCTTTGAGGAATTCAAAGGAACAGGTAATATGGAACTCCAGTTGGACAGATCATTGGCTAACAAGCGTATGTACCCAGCTATCGATATCACTAAGTCTAGTACACGTAGAGAAGAGTTATTACTTTCTGAGACTTTCTTAGCTAAAATGTTCTTCTTGCGCGGGCACTTAGCTGATATGAAACCTGACGAGGCGATGGAGTTTGTCAAAAAACATATGTCAGGAACGGTAAGCAACGAAGAGTTTATTGTGTCAATGAATAGTTAATTTTATCAATTTTTCTTCAATTCTTTTATCTTATAAAAAAAAAGCATACTTTTGCGCTTCTTTTTGAAAAGGAATGAAAGTTGTCTTAATTTAAAAAGGAAATTTAATCTTAATATAGCCACCATGGTGGTCAAAAAAAATAACAGATGAAGCGTACATACCAACCGTCGAAACGTAAAAGAGTAAACAAGCATGGATTTAGATCTAGAATGGCTTCTAAAAATGGAAGAAGAGTTCTTGCTAAAAGAAGAGCAAAAGGACGTGCTAAGTTGACCGTTTCAGACGAGAAAGGAGCAAAGTAATGTTTAGCACCTAGTGTGCTGTTCAAATAATTTAAAAAATTCCGATTACAAGACATAGTTTTGTGGTCGGAATTTTTATTTAATATACATCTGTGGACAAAAGACTTAAGAGCAAAAAAGTGATAGATAAACTCTTTGTCAAGGGGCTGTCAAAATTTACTTATCCGATTAAGGCCGTCTACATGCATAGTACTGATATGTCTGGGCAGTATGGTATCCAAGCTGGCGTATCCGTCAGCAAAAAATCATTTAAACGGGCTGTCGATAGAAATCTGATCAAACGTCGCATGCGTGAGTCTTTGAGACTTCATACAACACTGTTTGAAGAAAAGGAATATGATCATTATTTAGCGATCATGTATATATATGTCGGCAAAGATATATTAGAGTCCAAAGTCATAGATCATGGTATACGACGTGTCTCCAAATTGATCCTGGATATCAAAGTTTAACCTTTTAACGGCATCAGCCACTTTTCAGTATTTGACATATTGAAGGTAGGGCTAGCTAAGTCTATTTCGGGTTTTACATACAATTGCGCTGGTCTCCCATTGAAACTAATCATAATCTTAGCATGAACTTGTGGATTAGGGATCTTTCTTTTTATTGCTTCTGACTTGATGTATTTTGCAAACTCGAGAACGGCTTCACCACTTCTCGCGATTGTTTCTATCTGCAAGTTATTGATCATTTGACCATGAGTGATGGGTATAGATTCATTAGTATCACCATTTACAACGACCCACTGCATCTCTTTAATTTCTCTAGTCATAATTTTCATTCTCCAGCTAAAACTCTGATGAATACCCGTCCAATCCATATTCTTACTGAAAAGGTGGCCTCTCAATGGCATCAGCATTTGGAAAATGACATAAACAATAACTATATTTTTCAGCCAGCTGGGTGTACTGGCTTGTTTTGACCATGCACTTGGATCAGACACATATAGCGATGGAAATACTTTTCTGATTTCATCAGTTGTTACAAACATGAGTAACGCAAATAGCATGAGATATGGGAAAATGCCTATGTCATTGAAAATTTTTGAATTCATAAAGTTAAAAAGAATGATCCCCGGTATGGCTATCCATTTCAATTTCTTGTGAAAAAGGCAAAGGGACATGAGAAGGTCCAATACTAGTCCACCATATATAAAGAATTGTAACCCCCAATCTTGCTTTATGAATGAGTACCATACCCCTTCTGGAATATTTGCTCTAGCTGATTTGATCGGCTCCATTTCAATCAGCCAATCAGGGCTCAGTTTAGCAATGCCACCAAAAAAGTATACGATAACGATTTGCCACTGCAACAGAAACAAATGCCACCGTGGTACCCAGGAGATTGCTTTGCCAGATATTTTTTTTGAAACACTGAAATGTTGGTCAGTATCAATGATTGACAAGATAAAAGCGAGTAACGCAAAAAGGTAAATGTGATTGTTGTAATACGCTCTTTCAAGTAAAATAATATACATGTATGCGACAGCAAAAAAAAGCGATGCTTTTTTAGTCTGGAAACCTATAGTGATCATAATAGTGGCCACTAGCATCAACATCAACAAACCTTTGAAGACACCTGCAGGTAATGGATCTAAGAATTGAAATGGAGAAAAGTTAAATAACGTCCCAGGCTGCAGAAAACCGGTCTCCACCAACTTAATCTTGAGGTAGTCCAGCATTTCATAAGCCATGAAGACGCCAAAGATGACGCGAAAAAGAGAAAGTCGTTTACCGCTGATAGGCCCATTAAGCCATATTTGTATCTGCGCCATAATATTATATCTTTGTGCGCTTTGAGGAAAGTGCTGGTTTAGTAAAAGCAAAAGTAATAATTGTTGGATAAAAAGACTCAAAATATTATCATATCAATAATTTTGCCTTCATTTTAGATTTATATTTTAATTTAATAAGCTGATTATCATTTTATTATACATTGGCCTAATACATATAGTTAAAATATATTTAAAAAAAGTTAATCCTAAATTAGTATGATATTTCTAAATATTGTAGCTTTGCGGTTCAATTAGGTATACAAAGGTGCATCTAGTTGAATCAATGACGTAAAATCGAAATAAGGAACTACGATCTGACTCTTGTCTATATGAAGACGAAATCAATCAAAACAAGAGGAAGATTCTGCATAACGATTATTAGAACTGAAAGACGAAAAGAAGTTCTAAGCACGTCAGACTAAGGTAAGTTGCGTCATATACAGATATGGCTAATTTATTAATTTTTAAATAACATTTTTTAACCAAAACTCAATCTCATGAAAAAATTTAATTTTTTCCCTGTGCTATTGGTAGCACTATTCATGTTTTGTGGTTTTGACAGTAACGCTCAAGTAAACTATAAATCAGCCGCTGAGGCTTTAGTTTCTGTTCAAAGCGTTGTTGATCAATCACAAACAACCCTTGAGGCTTCAACAGCTGTATCTCCAGCTGCTGGCCAGAATTTAGCTCAGATGATCATTCGCATCGAGCTTGGCAACGAATTGATGCCGAAGATCAAACAATCTCAAAATGTTGCAAAGTCGTTAGATGAAATGTACGCTAAGTATGTTGCAAACGATGTTAAGACTGCTGAGCTTAAGGCTGGTCTTGATCACATCAAAAGTTTATTAATCATTTAATTCAAAACTCAATCTCATGATCAAAAAGATTTCAACAATCAAAATGTTGGTAGCTTCTTTGATGGTTTTAGTAGTGACTAGCATCAATGCTCAGTGTCCTACCGCAGCTATCTTAGTTACTCAACCAGCCGGCACGGGATCGGCATCTAACAGTGTATCTGCTTTCTGCGGATCTGCTTTCGCTACAAATTATGTGGATGCAGGTGGAGCAGCAGCAAATTATGCTAACTCACAGAATTCCATTCAAACGATTTGTCCTACAAATCAAGTTTGTGATCCTTGTGGTGGTCCTTCATTTGTTTCTCCAGTAGGCTTGAAAGTAAAGGCGGTATTTACTGCATTTGCTACAGAAGGCGGCTGGGATTATTTCTATGTTTACAATGGCCCTACTACAGCTTCACCGTTGATTAGTGCAGGTACAGGCGCATCTATTGGTGGTTTTCCAGCAGGTGGATTTAATGGTACGGCTGCTCCAGGTGGTGCAGCAGGTGTTAAGTCTACAGACGTTACTGGATGTTTGACTTTCCAATTCCGTTCTGATGCTTCAGTAACATTAGCTGGATGGAACGCATTGATAACTAACGAATTAGCTAACCCAGTAGGTGGTCAATTATGTCCAGCAAACCCTACTCCATGTACGTTGGTTTGTTCTCCAGATGTCAATGTTTCTCTTTCAGGTTGTGCGGCCTATACTATCCCTACAACACTAGTTTCGTTGATAGGTGGATGCGCGCAAATACCAGTTACAGTTCCAGTTGTAACTAATGGCTTTACAGGTGCTTTCGCTCCAATCCCAGTAGGTAGTAACCAGCCTGGTCCGACGTTATTGAACAATTCAGCTTGTGGTGTTACATGGGCAGGAAATACATTGACTTTGCAATCAGCTGACATATTAGGTTTCCCTACACCAGTGAACACTTGTAATTTCTTCGCGAATGGTGCCCAGTGGCCAGTTCCAGGAAACGGACAAATATGTTTTGACTATGTATCAGTATCTAATGATGCACCGTTTGTAGACTTTTTTGGATATAGCGTTGAAAACAACTCTAACGTTGTACAAGCTCTAGCTTATGTTACTTCTAACACAATTAGATTGACAACAGGTAGTGGTGTAGGTTTCCCAGTAGTACAAGGTGGTAGCACGTGTGTTAACGTTGTAGGCGGAACTAGATTTACATTATTGACTTACTCAACAAACGGTAATGGTACTCCATTGACTGCACAGGTGAGTAACTTCAGATATATTGGTAGCTCTACAACTTTAACTTGTCCTAAACCAATCCAAATTGCTGGTCCTTTATTAGGAAGTGCAGTAGGTACTGGTGTATACAACATGAAGTTTGAGAATCCTTTCACAGGTGGTAAGTGTACATTCCGTATCAACGTAACAGCTCAACAGCCTAACTTGACATGTAATGACAACTTAAATATCTCTGTTAATCAATCTTGTCAGGTAGCTTTAGTTCCAGACATGTTGTTAGAGAACTATGCAGCACTTCTTGCTGGTGGTTGTACTAATGCATCATTTGACATTAGAGTATGGCCTTTCAACAACCAAGCTGCGGCTACAGGTAATGTTAATGGCGTAGCTACGACATTCCCTAGAGGAACGCATACTTATGAAATCAGACACCCATACGGACAGAAATGTTGGGGTACATTCACTGTAGAAGACAAATTGGCTCCAGTTATCAACTGTGGTCCTATCAGAAACATACAGTGTTTTGAAGTTGATGCATTTATGGCAGAAGACGCAACTAAGAAGGCAACACCTGCGACTGCAAGATTTGCTCCTACATGGGCAGATAACTGTGGCGCTGCAACTGCTGAATTCTTTACAGTTAAAAATGTAGATGGATGTAATGGTGGAGTAATAGCTAGAAGCTGGGTTGTAACTGATGCATTTGGTAATACTGCTGCATGTGTTCAACACTTCAATGTAGTTAGAGATTTCGAATGGTCTTGCCCAGAGCCTATCGTAGTTCTTGGATGTAAAGAAGAAACTAGTGCCGAAGCGATAGCTGCTGCGTTAGGAGTAGACTTCGCTTACCCACACGTAGCTATTGGTAATACAATCGTAAGAGTTGACGGAATATGTAATTTATATTCAACTGTAACTGAGGTAGAAATTGATGCATGTGCATTGCACTGCCATGGTAACAAGAAAGTTATCCGTGAGTGGAAAGTTCTTGACTGGTGTTCAGGAGAGATCACACCATGTGTACAAATCATCAAGTCAATTGATGAGGAGGCACCTACATTGATCACGAAGGACACTATCGTAAGTACAGCACCTTGGTACTGTGAAGGCGACTTCTTCGTACCTAA
>JANMMV010000642.1:0-4277 GCA_031373565.1 Saprospiraceae bacterium | reverse complement strand
CAATTACCATCCGGTAGCATACCTACAATCTCGGAGTGTGCATGCTGTGATATCTGTCTGACGAGTGTCTTGCGATATGCATCGGGCATCCAATCGCGTGCTTCAATCTTATCTTCACGGTCGATGGCCTCTTGAAATCTTCCTTCTAGTGAACTTATATTTTCCATGGCTGTGCTGTTTCTTTTTATTAGGCTACTATTTGAGCGCATTAATGACAAAATGGGTTAATTCTTCCTTGAGAGCTTGTCGGCTGTGCTTCTTTTGGGCATCATAAGACCATGTGATCGTTTTGATGATAACGTTAAATATGATTTCTTGTTTTGTAAAAGTAAATTCACCTGTTTCGTGCCCTTGACGCAATACTTGGTTGAAATCATGGGCATATTTTTGGCGCAAAGCCAGAAATTCTTTCATTGCATCAGGCTGCAGATATCGCCACTCGTCATTAAATACGGATATTGAAGAAGGATTGTCATAGGCCATATCGATATGCAAACTTATTAATCGAATCAATTTGTCAGTAGGCGATAGTGCAACCTCATCAATCAGGTCTGCCATAGATCTAGTAAATGCATAAGCGCAGTCTAAACAGATATAAGACAACAATTCTTCTTTTGACTTGATATGCGAGTATATTGAAGATGCTTCTATACCCACTTTTTGCGCCAAGTCTCTCATGGATGAAGCATTGTATCCTTTTGTGCGAAAGAGTTCAGCAGCAGCATTTACAATGAGTTGTTTCTTGGGTGATATGACAAAGTCTTTGGTCATATGCTTACTTTTGATCAAAATCTATAAAAACCTTCTCCGTCCTTGGGTGCGCCTGACAAGTGAGTGTAAATCCACGTTTTATTTCGTCTGGTTCAAGTGAATAGTTTAGGGACATGACGACTTCACCATCAGCTACGTGGGCTTTGCAAGTCGAGCAAACGCCACCTTTGCAGGCATAGGGCAGGTCAGCGCCATTAGCTAGCGCCGCATCTAAGATATTTTGGCCACCATAGGCTAATGCAAAATCTAAAATCTCGCCATCTACTTTTATGGTCACTTGGCTATACTTTGCAGGATCGTAATTTGGTTGTTCAACAGGTTTTGAATCTGTTTTGAAAGTAGTAGTCATGCCCTCTGTAGTGAATAACTCGTAATGGATCTTATCAGCAGCCATTCCTTGAGCAACTAACGCATCTTTGGCTGCAAAAATCATCTCTCCAGGGCCACAAATATATGCTGCATCTATAATCGAAACAGGTATTAGTCCTTTGAATATTTTAGTGCATCTCTCTCCATCAATCCGCCCATGAAAGAGCGGTATACCTACCTTTTCCTTTGAATAAATGGGATAAACAGATATCCTAGACATGTATCGATCCTTGAGCTCATCTATATCGCTTTTGAATAGTGTGCTATCGTTTGACCTATTACCGTATACGAGACTGGCATTGATATTTGGGTTTTGGCTGAGATGTTCTTCGAGATGAGACAGAATAGGCGTTATCCCGCTACCTGCTGCGATATAAAGAATATGCTTTGGAGCTGTATCTACTGGCAAGACAAAACTACCCATCGGTGCCATCACGTCAAGTGTATCTCCAGTCTTTACAATATCATTGGCATAAGAAGAGAAAAGGCCACCCGCAATTTTTTTGACTCCGATACTTAATCGCCCTGACGATGGTGCCGAACATATTGAATAAGATCGGCGCACTGATTCACCATTAATAATAGCATGGACCGTGACATATTGGCCAGCTTGGTAGGCAAATGTTTCTGCCAATGCTGGCGAAATCCCAAAAGTGATCACAGCACAATCAGCAGTCGTTTTGCGATAGTCGATAATAGGTAATGTATGAAAGTGTTTAGGAGCCAAAGCAGTACGAACATTTGTTCGCAAAGATAAATGAATATGTTGAAATTAATATCGTCGTAAGTCAGATATTTTTAAAGACTTAGTTTTTCAAAAACATGGCTTGTCACACTAGGTAAGTAATGATTGTTCTTTCAGAGCAAGTAATAACAATATCGCCCTTTCAGGGCTTTGATTTATTTCGTCCTTACTTCATGGGGCGATGCCCCATATCATAAAATGCTGCCCCGGTGGGGCAAGAGTATGTTGATAAGCGAGTAAACAAGCATGAAAGCTTTTATGCGCTTTGATATTGAGATACAATAATGAAGGAAATACTGATCAATAGCTTGCTATTAGCTCATCTTATATAGCCCAAAGGGCTTATACTACATAACAATGGGCATCGCCCGTTATTGACCATGTCTAGTTTTACGTTGCGCTGAAGGAGAAAGATTGTCGTCACACTTTAAGCACTAATGACACTATTAATTTTGTTGCATTAAATATCACCTAATACAAGTGATATTTTCACAATCCTTATATCTTTACCAACCTTTTACAATCTTTTAAAAAGCTATCAATGGAAACTAGAGATCAATATCATGCTATATGGCAAAAGGCGTATGACAATTTAAATGCAAGTCAAAAGCTAGCAGTTAATAGTATCGAAGGACCAGTAATGGCTATCGCTGGCCCCGGTACTGGTAAGACGCAACTATTGGCTGTACGGATAGGTAAAATTCTGTTAGAAACCGACTCGGCTCCGCAGAATATCCTGTGTCTCACCTACACGGATGCGGGCGTGGTAGCTATGCGGAATCGCTTACTTTCGTTTATCGGCCCCGAAGCATATAATGTTAGTATTTATACCTTTCACTCCTTTTGCAACAGCGTCATAAAAGAAAACATCGGACTTTTTACTGATTTTAGAGATCTCGAACAGTTATCAGATATCGAAGAAGTAGATGTGTATCGTAGCATCATCGATCGTTTTGGAGATGATCATTTGCTCAAACGATACAAAGATCCTTACTGGGAAAAAGGTCGTCTCAAATCACTCTTCAACCTTATGAAACAAGAGCGATGGACACATCAAACCTTCGTAGATGCGCTTGAAGAATTCAAAGTTATGTGTTCATCTGCGGAGACAGTTCCACCGCAGTTTGCATGGGGTCGATCAGATAAAGCCGCTAATGCAAAGAAAGGAGATCCATCTCAAACAAAAATAAGTACAGCACTAGAAAAATACGAAAAAGCAGTAGCTGCTTCTGCCCACTTGGATGATTATCAGGCCGCTTTAGCAAATAGGCAACGATATGACTATCAAGATATGATATTGATGGTTATCAAAAAATTTGCAGAAGTGGACAGTCTTCTCGGTAAGTATCAAGAGCGTTTTCAATATATCCTCGTCGATGAATACCAAGATACCAATGGGGCACAAAACGAATTACTTTTTCAATTATCCTCCTTTGATGACAGTCCAAATCTATTTATAGTAGGGGATGATGATCAGAGTATTTTTAGATTTCAAGGTGCAAATATGAGTAGCATCGTGGATTTCAAAGAAAAATATAATGTTAAGCCTATCGTCCTCATTAATAATTATCGAAGTACGCAGCAGATACTTGACAGTGCATCCAAACTCATTGTAAATAATCAAGATAGGCTTGTCAATAAATATCCGGAATTAGTCAAAGATCTAGTCGAAAGCAGGTTAGAAAAATTGTCAAATCCTAGCCGACCTCACCTGCTCGAATATGAAAATCCAACATGTGAAGAGATCGGCATTATCAACCAAATCATAGAATTGCATGGTCATGGTGTTCCATACAAGGAAATGGCTATCATTTATTCAAAGCACAAATATGTAGAAAATATTGTCCAATACTTTACGCAAAAAAACATTCCACTCAATATCAGAAGAAGAGTAGATGTACTCAAAGAAGTCGAAGTTGAAAAGATCGTAATGATCCTCAATTTCTTAGATATTGAGTCGCGTAAACCTAATGTGGGTCGAGATCTGCTATTCAAAATTATGCATTTTGATTATTTCAATCTCAAGGCCCTAGACATAGCAATGCTATCAATAGCCTTAAAACAAGGTCGCGAAAAAGACATAGATCCGGATGATGAAAAATCTTCAAAAGAAGAAACCTATATTCATTGGCGGCAAGCCATCTCTGACCCGGTGTTTTTGCAGAACGCCCAAGTCCGAGATATTGAAGCTATACTAGCATTCTCAAGGATAATAGAAGTTTGGTTGACAGATTTGCATAATTTCACTGTACAAGTCTTGTTACAAAAGATACTCACGGAGTCGCGCTGTGTCGATAAATTGTTTTCTCATCCTGACAAAACATGGTTACTTCAGGTGGTCAATACATTTTTTGATTTTGTCAAAGATGAGAGTGCAAAATCGAAAGCATAC
>JANMMV010000593.1:0-4956 GCA_031373565.1 Saprospiraceae bacterium | reverse complement strand
CGATTAGACATAAATCCTGTCTTATTGAGTTGCCGCATATTAGCATCGATAAAAGGAATTCCAGTGTTTCCATCAGCCCAAGCTTTGAAAATATTCCAGTCTACATTTGTATCACCAAGAGGTAGCTTTCTTATACCGGCTTGTTGGAAAATACGATTGCCATATTTTTTACCCATCAATCTAAAGTAATCTCTCCATAACAGCTCAAAATAGATCCAATATGTCGATTGATTTTTTGCAACGTCAGATTCAAATTTATGTAGCTGAGACATGATATATTTTGGTGATAAACATCCTATAGCCAACCAAGCAGAGAGCTTCGTTGAAAAATCCCACCCAAGCAATCCATCCCGTGTCTCTTTGTAATTTTTTGCTAATTTTTTTGTGAAAAGGTATTGATCAAGGTGCTTTATTCCTGCAGATTCTCCACCTATAAACATCTTGTTCTCTATGTGGTCATTACCTATTTTATTTTTTTTAAAGTGATCTAAAGTAGGCACCACTCCCCTATCGATTTCTATATCCGGCCATTTTAGTGCGTTTGGCGTCGGTAAAGGCTCTCGCAAATTCACAAAATTCTCTACTTCTTTTCGAAAAGCTGAGAAGGTATCTGGAACTTGCGAAATTGGAAAAGGAAGATCGGCCGTATGATATAACATCTTGCCGCGAGCATATCTCAATTCTTGCCCAACCGACCACAAACTATGCTCAAGTTCGTCCTGAACGCTTAGCTCTTCCTGTGTTCTTTCGCGATTACAATAAACCCAGCTTGATCTCACAGTTTTGGCTAATTCCAGCACTTCCGTTTCGGGATGTCCTACCCGTATGATCAAATCTGAGCCAATAGATTGAAGATTTGATTTTAGATCAGCGACGGCTTGAATCAAAAAATTAGTTCTGAATTTACCAATTTTATCAAAACCAAATCGGGTTTTGCCTTGCAATACGCGTGTATCAAAAACATAAACTGGTAAGACAAAGTCTCCTTTTTGATAAGCTTCTGTCAACGCTTCGTTATCATGAAGACGCAAGTCATTTCTAAACCAAACTATAGCGGTATTTCGCATTAATTATACTCATTTTATATGCAATTAACGTCTGAATGCATCAAAAGTTTTACTAAGCAGGTCACTAAAAATGATCACTCCTTGGATAGCTTTTCCTTTCTACCGCTTCGATCTACCATTGTAGCACTAGCTTGTTGGGTTGACATGATCAGTATATCTTGAATATTAACGTGGTGATGTCGTGTTGCTATAAAAAGTATGGTGTCCGCTACGTCCTTTGCCTTCAATGGTATAAAATCGTCATATATCTTAGCTTTTTCGGCATCGCCATCAAATCTATTAATTGCAAATTCAGTTTCTTCTACGTGTCCTGGCGCTACTTGGCTTACACGAATATTGTGCTTGTAAAGATCTAGTCTCATTGACTTGGTGAGAGAATCCACCGCGAATTTTGTCGCTGAATACACATTTCCATTAGGATAACATTCTTTTCCTGCTGTAGATGCTAAGTTAATGATATGTCCCTTCTGACGTTCGACCATCCAAGATGAAACAATACGAGTCACGTAAAGAAGGCCTTTTATGTTCGTATCTATCATCGTGTCCCAATGGTCAAGACTGCCTTCGTGTATGGGTGATAAACCCTTAGCTAGTCCGGCGTTATTGACAAGAACATCGATATCTTTCCAGCTCTCGGGCAGCTCATGTAAGTGTTTTTCCACTTCAGCATTGTTGCGGACGTCAAAACATAGTTCGCGTATTTTACCACCGTATTTCTCTTTTAATTGTGATTTGACTTCGCTCAATTTATCAGATCGTCGCCCTGTAATAATAAGATCATATCCTTTTTTAGCAAACTGTTTGGCTGTAGCTCTTCCGATACCAGATGTAGCACCTGTGATCAGGGCAATTTTCCGAATTGGTGCCATGATTAATTGATTTTTCGGTTAATTAAACTTGCAATCGACGCTTCAAACTCCTTTTTGAAGGCAGTATAATTGGGCGTAGCTGGACCCGAGAATCCCGTATGAACCTTTATAATTTTGTTTTCCTGGTTGACTATCAAGAGTGTCGGATATGCCATTATTTTATCCAATTGTGGCATAGAAAGAGATGCTGTTTTTTTGTCATGAAAACCCGCATAAAGAACTTCATGGGTAAGTTTCATTTCTTGTTTAAATTTTTGCAATGCCTGAATCGATCGTAGTGTATCCTTGTATCGTTCAAAACCTAGGCTTATCCACGCCACCTCCGACGATTGTTTAGCCGCAAAATAGTCCTTTAGAAATATAGTCTCATCCATGCAGTTAGGGCACCATGTTCCCATGATTTGAATCACTTTCACTTTATTTGCATAGCCCGCATCATTTATGCCAACTTGTTTATTGCTTGTATTTAAGAAATTGAAGTTTAGCGGTCTGTCGTCAACTACCTTTGTCAGTGAATAAGCGTCTTTTAGCTTTGCGTTCGGATTCCGTTTGGCTTCCCAATTAGTTGTATAATGTTTGCTAGATCTAAATGTACCTCCCAGTGTGCCGTCTGGCAATAGCTTACCATTCACGAGAAAAGCATGTGCCCCATCAAACGCCGATAGATACAACTTCTTATTTGCTACGATACCTTCCAAATATCGATAATCTCCGGTTTCGGTCAAGAAAGTTCCTGTAACGTTGTTACCTTTTTGTTTGAAAATACCAATGGCTGGATACTCATCTGGCGTTCCCAATTCAAATGTACTAGCCCAAGTTCCTTCAACACTTGCTGTGTCTTTTGACACGAGATCATATCTATCCTGAACTCCATGGACTGCCTTAAAGGGAATACTATATTTTTCGCGGTAATTTACCACCCACTCCCCCTCCATCACACCATCATCGTAAATAGCTTTAATGTAAGTGTCATAAACAGGGAATTTGATAATGACCGTATCTTTTGCTGTAGCCTTATCTCTCCCAAAACTTATATCTGTTACTTTTATTCGCTCGTCGGCATTGTGTATGATGATATGAAAAGTTGAAGAATCATCGTAGACCACTTCAAAATTGAAAGGGAGTTCTGATTCTTTGTCAAAATTTTTCTCAATGTCTCGATCATCACCGTAGATTTGTACAGGCTTTCGATCAAGTAGAAGTAACCCCTTCCAAATACCTGGGGGAATTTTTTCAAACGTATTATTAGGCGCAACACAACTTTGAGCAGTGATAGCTAAAGTGCAGATAAAGAACCAATTACGAATCATATGTTATGTGTTAATTTAATTATTCTGAACCTTTATCGCCAACAAATTGATCTTCTTTGTTTTTGAAAAGTACGTTGAAGGTCGTCAAACTACCATATATCCGTGTGATATATTGTTGTAAATTAACTTTTTCTTCGTCAGATAGTTCACTAGCATTGATTCTTTGTTCCATAACACGAAGTCTGTCACGTACCATGACTATTTTGTGAAAGAATGCTTCAATAGGTATTTCTTTTGGCTTGAGACTTGTGTCTTCTGGCTTGAGGATCATGACGCCTTTACTCCATTTATCACCTAAAGGAACGACTTCACTAATATCCGACCACGCTTTCAGTATTTTGATTAGCGAACGCTCAGCTTCAGAGAAACTAACTTTATCGTCTGCTTGTATGGCTTCGATGATTTCCCATGCGCTGTATTCTTTACCAACTAGTTTGATTCCATACGTGATAAAACAAACTCGATACGCGGCAACATCTGCGGTGATCACTACTCCATCTCCAAAAGCTGGGTGTTTTACTCTAGATCCTGTTCCTAATATTTTGCTTTCCATAATTTTTGTTGTTTGTTTTTAAATGAAGGTGCTAAATTAAGGATATATTATTTAAAATCTATATATGTATGCAAAAATCATATTTTTTTGTTGAAAAGGAGTTTTGATCGTAATGAAGATTCTCGTTTTATGACTATCTTTGCCAAAAGGAAATAATCTTATAAATATGAATTTAGCACTCATTGGGTACGGTAAAATGGGCAAAGCAATTGAAGAAGAAGCTATCAAACGCGGCCACACGATCACTTGTAAGATATCTAGTCAAAATTTGCAAGACTTCAATCCACGCTTATTGCAGTGGGCTGACGTAGCCATAGAATTTACAACCCCTGAAAGTGCAATTGGTAATCTCTTGCAGTGTTTAGATATCGGTATTCCGGTCATATCTGGCACGACAGGTTGGACTTCAAAAAAAGATGTAGTAGATCAGAAATGTAGGGATGTGGATGGCTCATTTTTGTATGCATCCAATTTTAGCATAGGAGTAAACATATTTTTTGAAATCAATAAGAGACTTGCAGAACTAACAAACAATTATGAAACATATGATGTAAGTGTTAAAGAAATTCACCACACAGCAAAGCAAGATAAACCAAGTGGTACTGCTATCACGCTAGCCAATGATATTATTGAGAAACTGGAGCGAAAAAAGGTTTGGACAATTAAGCAACCGGAAAAGAGAAATAGTCGAAGTCTGTTTATTGAATCTGAAAGAACAGATCCGGCACCGGGCACGCATCACGTTTTGTATTCATCAGAAATAGATGACATCGAGATCATTCATACAGCGCATAACCGGCGAGGTTTTGCTTTGGGAAGTATTCTTGCGGCAGAGTGGATACTTG
The DNA here is from genome assembly GCA_031373565.1 of Saprospiraceae bacterium. Taxonomy (GTDB): domain Bacteria; phylum Bacteroidota; class Bacteroidia; order Chitinophagales; family Saprospiraceae; genus OLB9. The sequence goes on along the minus strand of JANMMV010000593.1, from coordinate 312 downwards.
GTCGAAAGGGAATCTTTACCATGACGGATGTGTTGGAATTAAGGTAATACACCGGTTTTAGGAAATATACATGATAATACAGAAAACCATAAATGAAGTATTGAATACGGTCAAGATCGAAGAAGTGGTCGGTGACTTTGTCAATCTAAAGCGTCGTGGCGTCAACCTAATAGGTAATTGTCCTTTTCATGATGAAAAAACGCCTTCATTTAATGTCAATCCTACCAGAAATATCTATAAATGTTTTGGTTGTGGAAAAGGTGGTGACTCCGTCAATTTTATCATCGAGCATGAAAAACTGTCCTTTCCTGA
>JANMMV010000575.1:0-2495 GCA_031373565.1 Saprospiraceae bacterium | reverse complement strand
CCTTCGGACATGCTTAATTGAGCGAATACCTTATATTTACTTAATTCCATTGGTAACAAGCTATTTTCAATAAAACCAAGAAAAATACAATTTGGCGTCGCAATTGATTTAGCGTGGTTCAACATATGACCATTTAGACCTATAAAATAAAAGTTCACATCTAACATTTGACCCGCAATCTCTATTAAAAAATCAAAACCTTTTCGCTTGTACGTGATATTATCTACTGCATTTCCTACCGTCACTACTGCCTTGTTTCGAATAATGTTTTCAAATGGGCGCCAAACGCTAACGTCATAACCGGTAGGTACTACCTTGCAAATAGCAGGTAGGTCATTAATATAATGATAAATACCAGTTTTATACCCCACACCAGCGGGATCGGCATATTTATTAATCCCAGTTAGTAAGGATTCATCAACTGAAAGTAAATAATCGGCCAGTTTAAGTTCCATTCGGATTACTCGTCCATAAATTTTTTTACTAGCAATCACGCCATATGGTATACTTGGGATATTGACACTTTCAAAACCGCCAATAACTATAACAAGCTTTTTATTAAATATTTTTGCAAGAACTGATGGGAACAACGCATGATAACCTGGAAAGAAAGTGTAAACGCAATCAACTTTGTTTATGTGCGTAATTGTGTGGAATAGTGATTTTACAAAGGAAACAAGCATTTTTACCAAAGACTTGGATGAATCAAAACTGTAACTGTACACATTGTATTTGCTTTGAAGTATAGATAAATCCTCTCTTACAAAAGGTGCAAAATTCATGTAAGGAAATAAAACAGATTTTACATTTTTATCAACCATTATTTTTGACTAGTATAACATAACAAATCCAGACGTTTGTTCTACACATTTGCTATGAGTTTTATTTAGTAAGTAAAGTAAATCCTGTTAGGTATATTTAAAAAATAACCTTCCAGTGTAGTCAATTCTTTGCAACAAGGGCTTTATTCCTATTTCTAAAAAATATTCGTCGACAGCCTTTCTGCAACCTGCCCAATGCCCGTAATCGTCGATAATGAGGATGCCGTTTTTACTTAATTTTGGATATAAATGAATCAATTCATGTTTAGTACTATCATACCAGTCCGTATCTAGTCTTAACAATGCCACATCTTCTATTGGAACTTGTCGTGGCAATGTGTCTTCAACAGGACCTTTTACAAACGAAATAGATTGGATATCATACGGTGTTTGCTTCATATTGGATTGGACATCTTTAATGTCTGCAAGACACCAGATAGACTCTTCTTTGTTTTTAACATTATCAATAAGCATCTGCTTCGCGTCCCCTCCTCTAAAATCTTGATCTTTTTCAGTAGGCTCATTCATACCTTCATATGTATCATACATATAAATTTTTCTATCGTGAATATTCCTATTTGCCAAAACGCTCGCAATTAGCATTGAGCTTCCTCCTCTCCAAACGCCGCATTCTACAAAACATCCTTCTACTTTGTTTTCTATAACGTGTATAACCGATAGGTAAAGGCTATACATGCGTTCTACTGAAGTCATAGTATATGGTTTACAGATCGAGTAGATATCCCAAAACTCTTTTTCGAGTATGTCATTGTGATAACTATATATTTTGTTAGTTCTTTTTATACTTAAACCAAAACTGTTGAAGATCTTATTAATTATCTTTTTTATCATGAAGTCTGAATAATTTGTACTATGATTTAAAAAATGATCTCGAACTTAATTTTTCTTCTTTTCCACCAAGGTGTCAATACTTGTTGTCAAAATCATTTAGAATATGCGCCAATATTTTCATCATTGACAGTATTCGGCGTGTGCAGTGCAAAATCAACTGAAAAGTTCACTATTGAAATAGTCTATTGGATTTTTCTTATTGCAAAACTAGGATTGTCGGTTATTTCACTTGTAACGAATAAAATTTCCCATCCTTCATTCACGCAAAATTCGTATACTGCTTCCATTACTCCATACCTATTCATACCTATCCAATTGCCGATAGTAAAATCATGCCCCGCAATAATGCCATTTTTCGCCATTTTTGGAGCATATAACTCTAACTCTTTCTTAGTCGTTTTGTAAGAATGATCAGTATCTATATATATCCAATCAAAATATTGATCTTCAAAACTGCTAGCCACATCAGTAGATAACCCCAAATTTATCTCAACTAGCCCTTCTTTAATCTCATTTGAAAACCGGTGATATACATTTTGTTTTAGCTTAGAGTTGTATCTCGATGAACCCCAAAAGTCAATTAAATGCATTTTTATTGGTTTCGCTACAGCTAGTATTTCAGCACTAAAGTCGCCATTAGCGACCCCAATTTCAGCTATTTTTGCATTTTTGGGCAAGAGTTCAAGTAGCTTAGAACGATTAACTATAATCCGAGCATTGGCAATATTTATTTCTGAAACATCAACTTTATTTATCTTCAACTCATTCTTTTCTAGGAAAGGCTTGAGAATATTCTTGAAAATCTTGTAAAGATTTGACTTT
>JANMMV010000520.1:0-3034 GCA_031373565.1 Saprospiraceae bacterium | reverse complement strand
CGATTATCAAATGTAGAATTGGAAAGTCTTAAGGATGAATTCATCAAGTTTTTAGTTGTCCAAGGGATAGATGCCGCTACATGGCTCCGATTGAAGGATGATGAATCAGAGAGAGCCGATCGAATCATAGATGCTTTCAGTGATTTTATATGGGAAGGGATATTGGAGAAAGTCAAATATCTGGAGTCGATAGATACTGCAGCGATCAAGATGTACAAATGTGACGCTGATATGATTTATTTGACCATGATCACCGGCGTGGAAGGCACCGAGCATGATTTTAAAGATCAATTAGCCATAAAGGACGCCATGAGAGATCATGCTGAGCAGTTTCAACTCATGCGGGCACAAAAAGCGTACAGTCCCACACGTGCTGACGAGATTTTTAAACTGATTGATCGTGAGCAGGCGCATGTAAGTAGAGGCGAAATGTTTGAAATGTTCGTTAATGCTGAGCAGAAGGTATAATAGCAAGTAAATTGTCAGTTGGGGCCAGTGGTAGATCGTTAATGCCGCTAAAGCTGCACATGTTTGTTGATGCCGCTAAAGCTGCACATGTTTGCTAATGCATCAGATTGTCGAAGTAACGCTAAGGCGTCACAATTTCTGCAACTTCGATACGATTATTCAAGAATTTATAATTCATTATCTAAGCAGTAAAAAAGCAAGCATCAGATTGTTGATGCCGCTAAAGCTGCACATGTTTGCTAATGCCGCTAATGCCGCTAAAGCTTCAGCATGACCGCGACCATCATGATTTGCCATAGGTTTTAACCTGTGGCAAAATGAATAATTCCCTACACTGGGCTTTAGCCCAATAGACGACGAGCTTCACATTATTCACCCAACATCAATGCAAATGCTCTCGCTAATTTTGGTCTATGTTCATATTGTGTTGAAAGCATAGATACGATAGGAATGATGAGCTTATCAAACTTAGATTTTTGAATGTGGTAGCGTACTTCGACAAGATAAGCGTGGGCATTATCTCCTGCATGGGTATCGACATAAGCAGCGATATGTAGTTGATACAGTGTAGAAAGTTCTTTTGGTTTGAGCGCGTAAATCATATTTTCGCACGATTGCAACATCTTAAGATCTAAGATATGCGCAGTACAAATCGCTACAATCGCATCTACATCTTCAAGTTCTTGATAGACTTTTAACATTAATGTCAGTGCTTTCGGCTCATTTTGCAATTTGTTTTCGACTTTGTGAAGTAAGCCCAAGAATATTTCAGGTGTCACATGCTTTTTGATCATATGGATAGACTCATAATCGAAGGTAGCCATCGTATTGTACATGCATTGATCGACTAATTCGTCCCATGCATGTGTACGTATGTAGATCCGCATGAGTTTCATCGAGAGATCACGATCCAGACGACTTGATCTTTTGATAGATAACTTCAATAAACTGATAGCCAAAGGACCTAAGTCCAAAATCTCAAGAAATTCTACAATCTGTAAGGTCACTAGTTTTTGATCGGTAATCTTAACCAAGACTTCATTTTCGACTTTGTTTTTGAGCATGATTTCAAGCGCAAGTAACATCTCAGCTTGATGCATGGCTGGTTTTAATCTATCTGCTAGGCAAGCGGTGATAAGTAAAGGTGTATCTTGCTTTTTCTTGAATTGCGCTATTTGATAGACAATATTGTATTTGACATGCTCAAAAGCATAGTAGGATCGTCCTGACAATTCTATCAAATATTGAATGAGTGAAGTTCGTAGTTCAGGTGCTAACTTTTCTCTCAAGAACTCGGCGATTGCCTGATGATATTGATGTGAAAGCTCTGTCAATTTGTCTTGTAATACCAGAGATTGGTGTTTTGAGTACAATAGTTTATCCATTGATGCGACGAAAATATGGTATGCCTCCTTGTATTGTCCCAAGGCAAGACAATCCAACATTTGACCATGGAAATCTTCCAATACATAAATTAGCGATCTCACATCAGCTACCAATAATCTCGCATTAGAACTCGTCTTGGGCTTTACTACCGCATTCAAGATAGATTTGTATTTGTCGATATCATCGCCTACTTCTATTTTGCGAGCAAAATGTACTTTTATAGCGACGGATAGTTTGGGATCTTTTCGTGCAGCTTCTCGTATAAATTCGATGAGATCACGATGACTTACACTCTCAAGGATTTGGCCAATATGGATTTTTGAGAGCTTTTTTTGATCGACTTTGATCTCTAATGGATTATCAATGATTTCTGAGGTAGATAAGTGATCTTGCAGATAAAGAAGAGATGCGAAAATGTGCGCGCATGAGTCTGTAGAGAGATATGTGGCGCAATCACAAGTGGCAGTTTGATTTTTCTTAAAAGGGTAGGAGATATCAACTGTGTAATCACTACCGTCTTTGACCAGTAATTGGTACTGCCGATCCTTTTCGCTCATGACAAATTCTACCAACTTGTATTTGAATAGCGCCTCACCTGATGCAAGTGTATCTTCATCGTAATTTTGCGCTAGCCAGTTTTCGTTCATAGATTTCATACGTCGATTAGAATAGACCTGCAAACATACGAATTAATCGAGATGAAAATCGTGATATATGGGTTTGAATATATCTATTTGGATTACTTATTGCGTAAACCAATCTTGTTCAAATTTGTAATTACAATAAATAACCCAGCAATTTTCTTTATATTTGCACTTTTTATAATATATATTTATGACATTTGACGAAATCGGGCTCGATGAGCGTATTTTAGAAGCGATCTCCTATATGGGTTTTGAGAAGGCTTCACCCATTCAAGAAAAATCCATCCCCGAAATTTTGAAAGGTCGTGATTTGATCGCTTGCGCCCAGACCGGCACGGGCAAGACGGCTGCCTTTATGTTGCCTATTTTGCATAATATGGCCAGACAAGAGCATAAGGGTACTAGCACATTAGTAATTGTTCCTACACGGGAGTTAGCGGTGCAGATCGAACAACAGATCCAAGGCTTTGCCTATTTTGTTCCTGTATCATCGATAGCTATCTATGGTGGCGGATCCGGTAACGAATGGGATGTGC
>JANMMV010000439.1:0-13704 GCA_031373565.1 Saprospiraceae bacterium | reverse complement strand
AAACGGTCACATATATCTTCTCCTCTTCTGAACCTTCTGATATGATGATAGGCTTCAATCGCACCTGCTTCAAGTTAAGTACGATATCAACCACATCTTCTACTACACCTTTAATAGTGGAGAACTCATGATCTACACCTGCTATACGGACTGCAGATATCGCATACCCTTCAAGTGACGATAATAATATCCTTCTTAATGAATTGCCAATTGTCTGACCAAAACCAGGCTCAAGCGGCTTAAATTCAAAAGTACCATCAAATTCATCTGCTTTCTGAAGAAGAATTTTTTCTGGTTTTTGAAAGTTCAATATACTCATTATATAATATTTTGTAGATATTTAAAATAGGATTGGCTACCCTTAAAGAGTAGCCACCAAAATTACTTAGAATACAGTTCAACAATCAATTGTTCATTGATATTCTCAGGTATTTTCTCTCTTTCTGGATGAGCTAAATAACGTCCTTCCATTTTGTCACCGTTCCATTCGATCCATCCAAATAACCTCGAACCATCACGTTTAGCTGTAACATTGGTTTTTATTAAATCCACGTCCTTAGATTTACCTCTTACTGAAATAACAGTACCAGGTTTTAGTAGCATAGAAGGAATATTACACAAAATTCCATCCACTAAAATATGTTTGTGGGCTACTAATTGACGAGCAGCTCTTCTTGTTTTGGCAATACCCATTCTAAACACAACATTGTCCAACCTTGACTCCAATAATTGAAGTAAGATCTCTCCTGTTACACCAGACTTCGCAGCCGCTTTCTCAAAAAGATTTCTAAACTGACGCTCTAAAACGCCATATGTGTATTTTGCCTTTTGCTTCTCATTTAACTGAACCGCATAATCAGAACGTTGCTTACGCTTACGCGTTAAACCATGCTGACCTGGAGGAAACTTACGTTTTTCATATGCTTTATCTGCACCGTATATTGCTTCTCCAAAAGCTCTTGCCTTTTTAGTAGTAGGCCCTGTATATCTTGCCATTTCGGAATACTATTTAAATGATTATACTCTTCTCTTTTTAGGAGGACGACATCCATTGTGTGGAATTGGCGTCATATCCTTAATTCTAGTAACTTTGATGCCTGAAGTGTCAATAGCTCGAATCGCTGACTCACGCCCTGCACCCGGTCCCTTAACAAATACTTCAACCGTACGAAGACCTGCCTCATAAGCCGTAGTACTAGCACCACCCGCTGCCATTTGAGCAGCATAAGGAGTGTTTTTCTTCGAGCCTCTAAAACCTGACTTACCAGCAGATCCCCAAGAAATTACTTGACCAGATCTGTTTGTTAACGAGATAATGATATTATTGAATGAAGCATGAATAAAGGCTAGTCCTTCAGACTCTACCTTAACAACACGCTTTTTACTTACTTTTTTACCCTTTGCCATAATATGATATATTATCTATGATCAGTTACCTATTACTTGGTTATTTTCTTCTTGTTAGCAACAGTCTTTTTCTTTCCTTTTCTAGTCCTAGCATTAGTTTTAGTGCTCTGACCTCTTACAGGAAGACCTTTTCTATGCCTTAGACCACGGTAACATGCAATATCCATCAAACGCTTGATTGATAATTGAACTTCAGAACGAAGCTCGCCTTCAACCCTAAACTCATCCTGGATATATTTGGATATGAATTTAATATTTTCATCACTCCAATCCAACACTTTAGTATGCTCAGATACATTAGCGGCTGCCAAAATGCGCCCACTTAGAGTACTTCCTATACCATAAATGTAAGTCAAAGCAATGACTCCTCTTTTATTTCTTGGTAAATCTACACCTGCAATACGTGCCATAAGCTATAATTATTAACCTTGTCTTTGTTTAAACTTAGGGTTCTTCTTGTTGATTATATACAACTTCCCATTTCTTCTTACAATTTTACAGTCTACAGACCGCTTTTTTATTGATGCTTGTACTTTCATTATATAAAGTATTTGTTCTATTTATATCTATAATTGATCCTTCCACGAGAAAGATCATACGGTGACATCTCTACTGCCACCTTGTCACCCGGTAATATTCTAATATAATGCATGCGCATCTTCCCAGAAATCGTTGCAATTATCAAATGGCCACTTTCTAATCTAACCCTAAACATAGCGTTTGATAAAGCTTCTTCGATGATTCCATCTAATTTTATTAAGTCCTGTTTTGCCATTTTTTGAATTGGAGCGCAAATATCTAATTTTTTGCCGAAATATCTACAATTTCTGGATTATTTTTAATCGCAGAGTCAATAATATCATGATTTGACAATATCGAAGGACCATATTTGGTCACTGCGACACTGTGTTCGAAGTGCGCAGATGGCTTGCCATCTTTTGTGACTATGGTCCAACCATCTTCTTTTTGCCTAACTCCTTTCATACCTTGATTAACCATTGGCTCTATTGCGATCACCAAACCTTCCTTGATCAACGGGCCCTTGCCTTTTAGACCAAAATTAGGAACCTCTGGATCTTCATGCAAAGAACGACCGACACCATGACCGACCAACTCTCTAACTACACCGTATCCATTAACTCTTTCACAATAGACTTGAATAGCACTACTTATGTCTCCGATTCGATTTCCAATAACTGCCATTTCAATGCCTTTGGCTAGAGACTCTCTTGTAACCTTCATGAGCTTTAGAGTACTACTATTTACTTTCGAAAAAGCGAAGGTAAAAGCAGCATCCCCAAAAAAATCATTCAATATTACACCACAATCAATCGAAACAATATCAGTATCTCGAAATGGATCTTTACCTGGAATACCGTGTACAACAGCATCATTGACAGACATGCACAGAGAAGCTGGAAAATTCCGATATCCTTTAAATGCAGGTATTCCGCCATTATCTCTTATAAACTCTTCCGCCAATTTGTCAATTTGCTTGCTAGTCATACCTACTTTTAGGCTTCCAGCGATATAAGCTAAAGTTTCACTCACCAAAAAATTGCTTTGACGCATCAATTCAATCTCATCATGAGTCTTGTAATAAATCATATAAGATGTGGATAATTATATACCACTACCAATTGTAACACCTTGCGTACTTCTACCTTGCACTCGCCCGGATTTTACTAAACCGTCATACTTTCGCATCACTAAGTATGTTTCAACCTGCTGTAACGTATCCAATACTACACCGACAAGAATAAGTAAAGATGTACCACCAAAAAATACTGCGAATGCATCACTTACTCCAAATATCGATGCTATTGCTGGCAAAATCGCAATTAAACCAATAAAAATAGCTCCAGGTAATGTAATTCGTGTCGTCAACGTGTCAATATAACTTTGAGTATCTTCTCCCGGCTTAATACCTGGAATGAATGAATTATTTCTCTTTAAATATTCCGCATATTGCTGTGGATTAACTATCAAGGCTGTATATACATAGGTGAAAATCACAATCAATATAAAAAACAATAAATTATATGGCAGAGATTTCCAATTGTTCAATGCGATAACCAAATTACTATTACTAGCCTCGTTACCTACAGCAAACTGATAAGCACTCATAGGTAAGAACATAATCGCCTGCGCAAAAATAATAGGCATAACACCAGCAGCACTCAACTTCAAATTAATAAAATCATTTGCTCCACCTGCCCCAGCAGCAGCTGTATCACTTCTACCCATCATCCTCTTAGCAGCTTGAATAGGAATTTTTCTTACTCCTTGTACTATCAAAATCGTCCCTATAATTACGAACAAAAACACAACAATCTCTAAGATCAACGGTATCCATCTGTTGGCTGTGATACCACCTATCACTTCTGCAAAGAAAGCTTGTGGTAACCTAGCAATTATACCAACCATTATCAAAAGTGAAATACCGTTGCCTATACCGCGATCAGTAATTTTTTCCCCCAACCACATGGCAAATAATGTACCTGCAGCTAAAATAATCATATTACTTACCCACCATACGCTTGGATTAACACTCAAATCAACAGCGTTCTGTGACTTCAACATCAAAAGATACGTACTCCCTTGCACTAGAGTCACAAGTAAAGTTAAAAATCTAGTAATTTGATTCAATTTCTTTCTGCCAGATTCCCCTTCCTTCTGCTGTAATCTTTGAAAATAAGGTACAGCAAAACCAAGTAACTGAACAATAATAGAGGCAGTAATGTAAGGCATAATTCCCAATGCAAATATTGACCCTTGATTAAAAGCACCACCCGTAAAAGTGTTGATCAATTGTAAGAGGTCATTTGCTTTCCTTCCTACACTAGATGCATCTAAAGCAGCAGCGTTAACGCCAGGTAATACTATGTATGAACCAAAACGGTAAACTGCTAATATCATTAGAGTGAAAAGAATTTTATCTCTCAATTCCTTGATACTCCAAATATTCTTAATTGTTTCAAAAAACTTATTCATCTCTTCTTTGATTATGCATTAATAGTTCCACCAGCAGCTTCAATCTTAGCTTTGGCTGATGCAGAATAAGCATCTAGTTGTACAGTCAGTTTTGCTTGTAACTCACCATTTCCTAATACCTTAACTTTATCACCTTTGTTGATGATACCTTCGTTGTACAAAGCAACCTTCGTAATCTCCGTTAAACCAAAATTGTCAGCTATCTCTTGAAGTCTCGCAACATTCATAGCAATGTATGTTACATTGTTGATATTTTTGAAACCACGCTTTGGCAAACGCATTTGTAACGGCATCTGACCACCTTCAAAAGCTCTTTTTGAACTGTAACCAGCTCTAGATTTTGCTCCTTTATGACCTTTTCCGGATGTACCACCTGTTCCAGAACCTTCACCACGTCCTAATCTACCCTTCTCTTTTTTGACAGAGCCTACAGCCGGTGTTAAATTATGCAATTTCATTTTATTACTTTTCTAATAATGATAAATTAATTAGCACTCCTCTACGATAACAAGATGCTGAATCTTCGCTACCATACCCATAATTTGTGGATTGACCACTTTAACTATTGGATTGTGCAACTTCCTAATACCTAAGGCTCTTAGTGTATCTTTTTGACGCTGTGGTCTATCGATCGCGCTCTTTACCTGTGTTATTTTTATACTTCCCATGATTGGTACTTTTTTATAGAATGTGTTATTACCCGTTATACACTTTATCAAGATTGACACTACGTTGCTTAGCTACTTCTTTAGCATTTCTCATTTTTGAGAGTGCGTCAATTGTCGCCTTCACTACGTTGTGGGGATTTGAAGATCCCTGTGATTTCGCCAAACAGTTATGAATACCAGCCATCTCTAGCACAGCTCTCATGGCCCCACCAGCAATTACTCCCGTTCCATCTGCAGCCGGCTTTATGAGCACTTTACCAGCACCATATTTACCTTTTTGCTCATGAGGAACAGTACCCTTGTTGATTGACACTTTGATCATATTTTTCTTGGCATCTTGAACTGCCTTCTGAATTGATTCAGATACATCCAATGCTTTTCCTAGTCCATGACCAATAGAACCTTTACCGTCCCCTACCACGACAAGCGCAGAAAAACTAAATGTTCTACCACCCTTAGTAACCTTAGCAACTCTAGAGAGATTAACTAATTTTTCTTTTATTTCAGAGTCGCCTTGCTCTACCTTTACTGGTGCGTTTGACATAATCTATATTTCTTTTTAAAATATTAATCCACCTTCTCTAGCCCCATCAGCTAAAGATTTTACTCTACCGTGGTATAAATAACCACCTCTATCGAACACTATCTTCTCAATGCCTAGAGATTTAGCTTTTGAAGCTATGGCTTTACCAATCTCCGTACTTTGCAAAACTTTGTTTCCAGCTTTGGAAAGTCCTTTTGAAGATGCAGCTGCCAGAGTTACGCCATTGACATCATCAATCAACTGGCAATAAATCTCTTTATTACTTCTAAATACTGAAAGCCTAGGCTTTTGACTAGTACCACTAACTTTCTTGCGTATTCTATATCTAACGCGTGTCCTGTTGTATAACTTGCTATCCATAATTTGTATATTGGATTTATATTATTATTTCTTACCAGATGTTTTACCAGCTTTACGGCGTATGATTTCGCCAGTAAACTTGATACCCTTTCCTTTGTATGGCTCTGGTTTTCTATATTTTCTAATCTTTGCACATATTTGACCAATCAATTGGTTATCAGCACCTGATAAAATGATTGTAGGATTTTCTCCTTTGTCCATTTTAGTTACTAAAGTAACTTCAGTAGGTATTTCAAAATAAATAGGGTGAGAATATCCAAGCATCAACTCTAACATATTGCCTGTGTTACTAACTCTATAACCTACACCTACAAGTTCCAACTGCTTTGTGAAACCTGTTGATACTCCAGTCACCATATTATTAATCAATGATCTATAAAGACCATGAGCTTCACGATGTCTCTTCTGATCAGTAGGACGAGTAACAGAAATTACACCGTCTTCTACATTTACAGAAAGATCAGGATTAACCTGCTCTGATAAAGACCCTTTTGGCCCTTTCACACTTACTAAGTTACCTTTTGAAATATCAACGGTAACACCACCTGGAACACTTATGCTTGCTTTTCCTATCCTTGACATGATATAATACTTTTAATACTATTAATATACGTAACAGATAATTTCTCCACCTACATTCTCCTTCCGAGCCTGCTTATCTGTCATAACTCCCTTTGATGTTGAAATGATAGCTATACCTAAACCATTTATTATCTTTGGTAGACCATCAACACCAGCATACTGACGTAAGCCTGACTTTGATATTCTACCTAACTCTCTAATAACTGGTTTTTTTGTAACTGCATCATACTTCAGCGCTATACTAATGATACCTTGCTTACCAGCTTCATCATCAAACTTGTATTTTAGTATATAACCTTGGTCATAAAGAATCTCTGTCATAGCCTTTTTCATATTTGAAGAAGGAATTTCGACTATTTTATGACCTGCCATTTGAGCGTTTCTAATTCTTGTTAGATAATCTGCTATTGGATCTGTAACTACCATTGTCTATATAATTATAGCTTAATTAAAAATTTGATTACCAGCTTGCTTTTGTGATACCTGGTATTAGGCCTTCATTAGCCATTTTTCTAAAAGTAACCCTGTTAATACCAAACTTTCGCATGTATCCTTTAGGTCGACCTGTTAACTTACATCTATTGTGCAATCTAACTTTAGAAGAGTTACGAGGCAATTTATCAAGGCCCACATAGTCTCCTGCTTCCTTAAGAGATTTTCTTAAATCTGCATACTGTGCTACTAACTTCTCTCTTTTCGCTTCTCTAGCGATTACGGATTTACGTGCCATTAGATATTATTCTTTTGATTTTTGAATGGTAAACCAAGTTCTTTCAGTAATGCATAAGCTTCAGCATCAGTTTTAGCAGTAGTCACAAATGTGATATCCATACCGGTGATCTTACTTACTTTGTCTATATCGATCTCTGGGAAGATAATCTGCTCTTTGATACCAATAGAATAATTACCTCTTCCGTCAAAACTTTTATCATTGATTCCCTTAAAATCCCTCACTCGAGGAAGTGCAACAGAAACAAATCTATCTAAAAATTCATACATCATCTTGCCACGTAAAGTTACGCGAGCTCCGATGGGCATAAATTCTCTCAATTTAAAGTTTGAGATAGATTTTGAAGCGATCGTAGGAACTGCTTTTTGGCCAGTTATTGTAGTCATTTCATTGACTGCATTATCAACTAGCTTCTTATCTTGAGTGGCAGAACCAACTCCTTGGTTTACTGTGATTTTAACCAACCTAGGTACTTGCATAACTGTCTTGTATGAAAATTGCTCATGCAATTTTGCAACAATCTCGTTATTGTACTTCGTTTTTAGTCTAGGAATATAACTCATTACTTAATAATTTCTCCTGATTTTTTAGAAACTCTAACTTTTTTACCGTCTACAACTTTTCTACCTATACGAGTAGGCTCTCCAGTCTTAGGATCAATAATCATTAGATTAGATATATGAATCGGCGCTTCAAACTCCTTGATCCCGCCTGGATTGTCTTGCGTACCTTTAACGTGTCTCTTTACAAAATTAACACCATCTACAACCGCTCTGTTCTCAGTTGGCATAACAACTTTGATCTCTCCTGTTTCTCCTTTATGAGCTCCAGCTATCACTTTTACTTTATCGCCCTTCTTGATACTTAATTTTGGCGCAAACCTTTTCGTAGGCATAATATTAAAGTTTATAAATTAAAGCACTTCAGGTGCTAATGATACAATACGCATATAATCACGATCTCTTAATTCTCTAGCTACAGGCCCAAATATACGAGAACCTCTAGGCTCGTCAGCGGCATTAAGTAGAACAACCGCGTTGTCATCAAATCTTATGTAAGAACCATCTGGTCTTCTAATCTCTTTTGATGTACGTACGATGACTGCTTTCGTAACTGTGCCTTTCTTGATACCATTAGGAGTAGCAGACTTTACAGCGACAACTATCTTGTCACCTACAGATGCATACCTTCTTCTTGTACCACCTAATACTCTAATACAAAGGACTTCCTTTGCACCAGAATTGTCGGCAACTCTTAATCTCGACTCTTGTTGGATCATGATTAACTAATTTTTTATTAATTATTTCGCTTTTTCAATTACCTCCACTAACCTCCAGCTCTTATTCTTGCTTAAAGGCTTAGTTTCAGTTATTTTTACAGTGTCACCTTCAGTGCACTCATTTTTTTCGTCATGCGCAAAGAACTTCTTTGATTTCTTAACGAACTTACCATAAATAGGGTGCTTCAACTTTCTCTCAATGAGCACAGTTATAGTCTTATCCATCTTCGCGCTGGCTACGACTCCTACTCTTACTTTATTTAACAAATTATCAGTCATCGACTTAATATTTATAAATTATTACTTTCTTCTTAATCTTATTTTAGACCTCCCGGCAACTTGCTCCGGACTCATAGCCTTGATTTCACGAGCACGTAACTCAGTTAACATTCTAGCTACTTCTTTTTTGGTTTGACCTATAACACGAGGATCTTCGATGCCTTTGGCTGCGTGATCATATGTCATTCGACCTAAGTCAACCTTAGCAGCAGCAATCTCGCTTTGAATAGCGTCGGCTGCCATGCCTTGGAGTTCTGTATATCTTTTTGTTGCCATGGTATGCTAAATTTTATAAGTTATTCGCTGTAATCTGACCTTACTACAGTCTTAGTTTGTACTGGCAATTTCTGTGCCGCTAATCGTAATGCTTCCCGTGCTATTTCTGCACTTACACCATCTATCTCAAACATAATTTTACCTGGCTTGACGACAGCCACCCAATGATCTAAAGGACCTTTTCCTTTACCCATACGCACCTCTTGTGGCTTTTTAGTTATCGGCTTGTCAGGAAAAATCAAAATCCATACCTTACCTTCCCTTTTCATATACCTGGTCATAGCAATCCGCGCAGACTCCAATTGTCTAGCAGTGATTCTTCCTATGTCCAAAGACTTAAGAGCAAATGAACCGAAAGAAATAGTACTACCTTTATGGGCAATACCTTTTACGTTCATTTTATGCTGCTTTCTGTACTTCGTTCTTTTTGGCTGTAACATATCTCTGATCTTAAATACACTGCCTTTTTCTCAAAAGTGCCGCAAAGGTAGTGCTTTTTAATTAATAATACTTATCTATTTTTATTTCTATCGCCACCTCCGGTTCCACCACGTCTATCGCCACCACCACCGGTTCCACCTCTTCTATCATTATTTCCACCGCGTCTATCTCCTCCCCCTCTTCTATCTCCGCCTCTATCATTTCTGCCGCCATTATCTCGCTCACCTTCATTCATCTTACCAGCAGTCGCATTAGGTGAAAGATCTCTCTTCTCTAGTACTTCACCTTTGCAGATCCATACTTTTATACCGATTTTACCGTATACTGTCAATGCTTCTTTGATAGAATAATCAATATCAGCTCTAAAAGTATGTAAAGGCGTACGACCATCTTTAAACTCCTCACTACGAGCCATTTCGGCACCATTCAATCTACCACTTGCTCTTACTTTGATTCCTTCAGCACCCGCTCTTAGCGCAGCCTGAATACTCATCTTAATAGCACGTTTGTAATTAACACGTGATTCAATTTGCTTAGCTATCGTTTCACCAACAATCGCTGCATCCATCTCAGGCTTTCTGATCTCGATGATATTTATCTGAACATCCTTAGATGTCAACTTCTTTAATTCTTCTTTAACTCGGTCTACTTCTTGACCTCCTTTACCGATGATAATACCCGGTCTAGAAGTGTGGATCGTTACAGTAACCCTTCTTAGCGTACGCTCGATTACAATTTTCGAGATCCCACCTTTCTGAATTCTGGCATTAAGATAGATTCTGATTTGCTCATCTTCTACTACTTTCTGCGCAAACTCTTTTCCACCAAACCAACTTGAATCCCATCCTCTGATGATTCCTAGTCTGTTACCTATTGGATTTGTCTTTTGACCCATGGATAGCTGATTTTTATATTTATTAAGCTTCTAGTTTAACTTTATTCTCCACCACGATTGTAACGTGATTCATTCTCTTTCTAATTCTGTTCGCCCTTCCGTGCGGAGCAGGTCTAAACCTTTTGATCACAGATCCACCATCGACAAATGCTGTCTTAATGAATAATCTGTAATCTTCAGGATTGTCAGATTCAGACTTGTTAGACCAGTTAGACACCGCAGAGAGCACTAACTTACCTAACCATATCGCTGCTTCCTTATTTGTAAACTTAAGGATGTTCAACGCGTCATCAACTGACTTTCCTCTTATATTGTCAACAACTAACCTCATCTTCCGAGGTGACATTGGACAATTTCTTAATTTCGCAACTGCTTCCATTATAAGTATTTTTTGCGCTTTTGCTATAAATTATTTCTTACCAGCGTGCCCTCTGAAGGTACGTGTCGGTGAAAATTCACCTAATTTGTGACCTACCATGTTTTCAGTCACGAAAACAGGAATAAATGATTTACCATTATGAACTGCTATCGTTTGTCCAATCATATCTGGTATGATCATAGATGCTCTTGACCAAGTCTTGATCACGCCTTTCTTTGTTGCTTCGTTCATTTTCAACACCTTATCTAATAATTTATGGTGTATGTATGGTCCTTTTTTTATCGATCTAGCCATCTTGCTGATTTATTAGATTTTATTACTTCTTACGTTTTGAAATGATAAGTCTTGATGAAGCCTTATTTACGTTACGTGTCTTCTGACCTTTAGCCATAATACCAGTACGTGACATAGGGTGTCCTCCAGATGCTCTACCTTCACCACCACCCATCGGGTGATCCACAGGGTTCATCGCTACACCTCTAACTCTTGATCTCTTTCCTAACCATCTTGTCTTACCAGCTTTACCTAGTATTTCTTGACCATGATCAGGATTAGATGCACGACCCATAACGGCTTTACAAGTTAACAATATACGTCTGATCTCGCTTGAAGGCATTTTTACAATAGCATATTTACCTTCACGACCCATCATCGTACAATACGTACCTGCACTTCTAGCTAGTGCCGCGCCTTTGCCTGGAACCATCTCGATACAGTGAATATCACTTCCTAATGGAATCTCAGTAAAATATAGCGCATTACCCACTTCTGGGATTGCTGTTTTACCTGAAAGAATCGTAGCACCAACAACTAACTTGTCAGGAGCGATTATATATCTCTTCTCACCATCAGCATAATTGATAAGTGCGATGAACGCAGACCTGTTAGGATCGTACTCAATCGTGGCCACTTTACCAGGAATACCTTCCTTATTTCTCTTGAAATCAATTTCTCTATATTTACGCTTATTACCACCACCAATCTGACGCATTGTCATCTTACCAGTATGGTTACGCCCACCTGACCTATGAATACCTTTAGTCAAGCTCTTCTCAGGTACATTAGTTGTAATGTCATCATATGTGACGTTTACTTTCTGACGTAGACCTGGTGTCGTAGGGTTAAACTTCTTAATTGCCATTTGCTTGTTTGTTTAGTTAGTTAGCGATTATTCGTCTGCTCCACCATAAAGATCCAGTGTCTCGCCTTGAGCCAAAGTTACATAAGCTTTTTTGTAAGCAGCAACTCTACCTTTGACTAAACCAGATCTTGTATTTCTTGATTTCATTTTAGCTGGCATCAAAGCTGTGTTTACTGAAACTACATTAGTTGTAAACATTAACTCTATCGCCTTCTTAATTTCAAGTTTGTTAGCAGATTTATCAACGATAAATGCGTACTGATTCAACTTACCCGATAATCTTTCAGACTTCTCAGACACTATTGGTTTTAAAATAATACTATTTGCCATAATCGCTCTCTATTATTGTTGTTCGAAAGAAGCTCTTAATTGATTCACTGAATTTTCAGACATTACCAATACGTCAGCATCGATAAGTTCATACGTATTCACATCTTTAACAGTAGCAACTTTTGCTTTCGGTAAGTTACGACTAGATAGATATACATTCTTATTAAGATCAGAAGTTACGAGAATAGATTTCCCTTTTACTTCCAAACTTCCTAAGATTCCTTTGTACTCTTTTGTACTTGGTGATGCTAAATTGAAATCTTCAACTATTATCAATGAGTTTGACATCGCTTTATCTGCATAAGCAGAAAATCTTGCCAATTCTTTTACTTTTTTGTTTAATTTGAAATCATAATTTCTAGGCATTGTGCCAAAGGCTCGACCCCCACCCCTGAAAATTGGAGATCTCATTGAGCCCGCTCTCGCTGTACCTGTACCCTTCTGCTTTTTTAGCTTCTTGGTGGTACGTGCTATCTCAGAACGTCCTTTCGTTTTGTGTGTTCCTTGGCGCTGAGCTGCGTTATACTGTTTTACCGCAAGATATACAGCATGCGCATTTGGCTCAATTCCAAATATTTCTTCAGGAAGCTCTATGGATCTGCCTGTACTTTTTCCTTGAATATTTAATACATCGAGTTTCATATCTATCTTACTTTTCAATGATTACGAAAGCACCTTTGTGTCCTGGTACTGATCCTTTTATAAGAATTAGTCCCTTCTCAGGCAAAAGCTTAACTATTTTCAAATTTTTTGTGGTAACTTGATCATTACCCATTCGACCCGCCATGCGCACTCCCTTGAAAACTCTTGAAGGCCATGCCGAAGCACCAACCGAACCAGGAGCTCTTAATCTATTATGCTGACCATGTGTCGCTTGACCTACACCTGCAAAATGGTGTCTCTTGACAACACCTTGGAAACCTTTACCTTTAGAAGTACCAACTGCACTAACTTTCTCACCTTCTATAAAAATTTCCATGATATCTACTGTATCACCTAATTTTTTAGCTAATGGGTAATTTCTAAATTCTACAATTTCCGCTTTTGGAGTTGTACTCGCTTTCTCGAAATGACCGAGCAAAGCTTTAGATGTATTTTTAGCTTTTGCCTCACCATAACCCAATTGGACTGCATCGTAACCATCAGTTTCGATAGTCTTGACTTGTGTTACCACATTTGGAAGGGCTTCGACAACCGTAACGGCAACGTTCTTGCCATCAGAGTCAAAAATACTGGTCATACCAATTTTCTTTCCTATTAATCCGTTCATGATTAAATTTTTAAACTAAAGACATAAGACTTTAGAGTTCTTGTATCATAGATACCTAGAATCTAAAAATAAAAAATATCCAGCTAACTATTAAGTGAGCTTAACCTGAATATCTACACCACTTGGAAG
>JANMMV010000378.1:0-2905 GCA_031373565.1 Saprospiraceae bacterium | reverse complement strand
GTACAGGGACTTGCAATTGAATTTTCGCAAGCTAGTAGACATTTTTTATCTAAATACTGGCTTTTGACATCGAAAGACGGTGGTCTAAATTGGGATTCAACAGCATTAAATAAAGATCTGCCAGTTAATTCACTTGCCACTTCATCACGAAATAAAGTTGCGCTTGCGGGATATGAAGCAACGAAATCAATCAAAATAAAATTTGTATACGAAGGTAATTACTACTATTGGGCAATAGATGATGTGATTATTCTCAATGAAAAGTTCGAAGATGTAATCATCAAAGAATTTACAAATTCAGGAGCCCCATCATTGAAGATCCCACGATCTCAGGTGTCTGAAATGTTACTAAGTGCCAATGTTACAAACATCGGCAACGCGGATGCAACAAATACTAAAATTAAATTTAGCGTAAAAAATGTTGATAATGCAGGAATAGATGTCTTCTCATCCAATCAGCTCATTGGAAACTTAACGGCAAATAATGAGCAAAAAGTTGTGTTCTCCCAGACATTTACGCCCCCTATGACCAATGCTGAATATCAAGGAGTTTATGAGGTCAGTTCAGATAATGATACTATTCTTAGTAACAATAAAGTTAAGTTCAATTTTTTTGTAACGGAAAATGTATTCTCAAATACGCCGACAGAAATTGTTGGGGACAACTCGACTTATCTTACTTCATTAAGCCTTCTAACTGCAATTTCTGAACCTCCGTTCTACCATGCAGTTTCAAATGTTTATCATATAGTTAACGGTAAAGAATTGACAATAGACTCTTTAGTTTTTGGCCTATCGAATAGCCTCTTAAGCGATAACGCAATAGGTCAAATAGAAGCAGTAATTTATGAATGGAATGATGCAAACAATGATAATAAATCATCGCCAAATGAAAGAACTAAAGTTGGCGGAAACTTTTTGGACATAAATAACAAATTTACTAATACAAGAAAAATTGCCGTTCCAATTTGGGCGTCCTTAGCTAACGGGACTTATCAAGAAGGAACACAATTTGAACTTAAAGATAATACTGATTACATGTGCGTAATTAGGACGTTACCAATAGATCCTACTACATTGAATTTATCTTTTTTATCATATCAAAAAGGAAGCAATGGTAATAATGACTTTCAAATGTGCTATAAAAATCAGCGCGAAGTTCAAAACGAAAACCCAAATTTTGCTAAAAGGTATGCAGGATCAATATATAGTATCAATAGTTTTTCTCCCGAAGGATATGAGTTAGAAACTTACGCAAGTTTATCTTTGAATAATTATGATCAAACCGTTTTTATCGATGCATATGTAGGACGTTTCGAAAACTTGATTATCGATAATGATCCCGATGAACCTACGGAAGCAAAGGCTGTTCTATCACAAAATCCCGTACAAAAAGAGCTGACCATTGATATTTTCCTACCAGAAGAGACATTGCTAAATGCAACTTTGGTATCAAAAGAAGGGCAATTACTTTATAAGAAATCATATCAAAATTTCAAAAAAGATAGAATTTTCATCTCAGTTGAAAACCTACCGTCAGGAGTATACACCTTAAAATTACAAGCGGATAATACGATAATCACCAAAGAAGTTGTGGTCGTAAAATAACGCAATAAAGAAACACCGATCT
Organism: Saprospiraceae bacterium; assembly: GCA_031373565.1. Lineage (GTDB taxonomy): Bacteria > Bacteroidota > Bacteroidia > Chitinophagales > Saprospiraceae > OLB9. The sequence continues at coordinate 1,275 of JANMMV010000378.1, read as the reverse complement.
TTTTTAAAATTAAGAAGATTAAGCAAGACGAGATCACTTCTTAATAAACCTAACTATATAATTGATCCAAGGTGCTGGATACATGCCTATCTCCTTATAAATTATATACTGAAATAAAGATTCCGCTATTGCAAAAGAAACAACGGCTACTCCTACTAATACCACCTGAAGCGACGAAAAGAATGCAATAGCATCACTATAGAAAGGATCCACAATGATGATTTTCGTCAACGCAATACCAGCAATAAGGGTCAATGATGCCATGCCGACAGCTTTGATCGTAAGTCGCAAGTCATTGGGAATTTTGCGTTTACACAAGCCGTACAAATCTATAACAAGTCGGTTAGATGGTGCCATACTTCTCAACTGAACTAAGATAGACATGGATCTTACAAAATCTTTGGTGTGATAGAGACAGGCTGCTTTCTTAAACAGCAAGTCCACAAAAATATCTTCGCCTTTGTAAGTTTTTATATTTTCGCCGATAATAATTTCTAGCATTTCATCGACATATTGCAAGAACCTTTCGTATCGACCTACTTCGAAAAGACAACCCAAATAATCTAATTTCATATCCGTAGCCTCATCAAAATCTAAGGTAGATAAATTCCGCTGATGATCTTCAAAAAACTTCATCTTTTCGCGATAAGCGGTCTCTCCAAGTCGATAGTAATCTCTATATATTCTCCTCATTACGTTGGCAATTTTTTTTATAACAATGGCATTCTTTTATTGTTTTTGTAATGGGAATATTAAGATTCGTGAAGGGCTGGCGTCAGTGAGAATCCTCAGCGGTGCAATAGAGCACAAATACAAACCATCTTTGACCATATTGTCAATATATACGAGCTCTGTGATTGTCTTTTTTGTACTATATTGGTCATCGCCATCAGCCCAAAAAGCCTTGTGCGAAGCAAATTTAGCGCCATCTTGTTCTCTATCTACAGAAGGGATGTCAACTAGTAAATGTTGAACTCCCATTTTAACGATCAATTCCATTGCTTCAACTTCAATGTATGGGGGATTTGCTCCTGAGTAATCCGTTGTACACTTTGAAATTTCATTGGGTAATGTACGAATGATAAGGGCTTCGATTTTTTCAGTTACACTATCCAAACTATGCAATAGATTTTGATACGTTATGCACAGATCACCAGTGTCAAGTGCGGCTGGACTTACCGTCACTAATCTTGCTATCCAATGCTGCTTAGTCAACGCATCGGCTACAAAATAATCTCCAGCAATAATATGACCAACGCACTCTGTGTGGGTACC
>JANMMV010000352.1:0-4362 GCA_031373565.1 Saprospiraceae bacterium | reverse complement strand
TGGATTTTTGAGCGATATATCTACTAAAATAGGTAGATCTTTTTGGTTATAAATTTTGACTATTCGTGTGGAAGACCCTACGCTTGTAAAAACTGTATCAATACGAAGTGTGTCTATGGATAACCCGATCTCAATATCATCGCCTTCGTAGTAATCATCGCGTCTACAACTGACGATACTGATAGTTAAGATCAGTGTCGTAAATAATAGTAAATGTAATATTGTTTTTTGCATATGGTCGTAAATCGATAACTTTAACGAAAAGCTACTATTTGTTATTGTAAATAAATCTATAAGTGCTTTCGGCTAATAGCAAAATAGGTAATGCTTGCGGCATAAAACTTATATGATTGACAAAAGTAATATATTTGCGACTCATAAGTACAACTTACATGCACAATCTGATCGTTGACGTGATCATTCCAGTATTTAACGAAGCTTTGTCGATCGGACACGTTATAGATGATATTCCTAAGAAATTGGTTCGAAACATTATCGTTTGTAACAACGGTAGTACTGATGATACACCTGATGTAGCCGCTTCCAAAGGAGCGATCGTTGTTCACCAACCCATCAAAGGTTATGGAAATGCTTGTCTAAGCGGTATGGCATACATTGAATCAAAATCTGAAAAACCGGATGTTGTGGTGTTTCTAGATGGTGATTACTCCGACCATCCTGAAGAGATTTCATTACTACTTGCTATGATTACGGAAGGTAATCAATTGGTTATCGGATCAAGAGCGCTAGGGGCGATGGAGCGAGGTGCAATGATGCCACAGCAGATCTTTGGTAATTGGCTGGCGACTAACCTCATTAGATTGTTCTACGGCTATACATTTACTGATCTTGGCCCGTTCAGAGCAATCAAATATGATAGTCTTTTGCGGATAGATATGCAGGATAGGACTTACGGGTGGACTGTCGAGATGCAGGTCAAAGCTGCTAAGCTCAAGCTTCGATGTAGTGAGGTGCCTGTTAATTATCGCAAAAGAATAGGTGAATCAAAAGTGTCAGGCACGTTAAAAGGAACTATATTGGCGGGGCATAAGATATTGTGGACAATTTTCAAAAATTTGTAGAAAATGATGATTTTGGCTTATCTAGTTTTTGGAATATATTTGATCTCACTATTATATGTGACGATTTTTTGTTTAATGCAATTGCATCTTTTGTATGCCTATTTACGAAAAAATAAAGGATCAGATGATCTTGATGTAAAAGTGGTTTCAAAAGAAGATTTACCGTCAGTAACTGTCCAATTACCCATCTTTAATGAGCAATATGTGGTCGAGCGCTTGATTGACAATATCGTTCTATTAGATTACCCGAAGGATAAATTGCAAATCCACATCTTAGATGATTCTACTGATGATACGCTTGAGATCACAAAGAGAAAAGTTCTTGAATACAAGGCCAAAGGTTACAATATCGAATGTATCACCAGAGTGAATCGAACGGGCTTTAAAGCCGGAGCGCTAAGAGATTCTATGGTGTATGCTACTGGCGAGTTGATTGCCATATTTGATGCCGATTTTATGCCAAGACCAGATTTTCTAATATCTACTATCTCACATTTCAATGATCCAAAAATAGGTGTTGTTCAGACGCGATGGGAACATCTCAATCAACATCACTCACTACTTACCGAGTTACAAGCCATGCAACTCAATGTCCATTTTACGATAGAGCAAAAGGGAAGATACCAAGCAGGATATCTGCTCCAGTTCAATGGAACGGCAGGATTGTGGCGACGAACCTGTATTGATGACGCTGGCGGTTGGGAAGCGGACACACTTACGGAAGATCTCGACCTAAGCTACCGTGCGCAGATGCGCGGATGGGAGATTATGTATCTCGAGGACATCACTGCACCTGCAGAGCTCCCCGTTGAGATCAATGGACTCAAGTCTCAGCAATACCGTTGGATGAAAGGGGGCGCTGAAACTGCTCGAAAACTACTACCAAAGGTATGGTCCTCGGAGATTTCTCTACGTAAAAAATTTCAAGCTACTGTTCATTTGTTGGCTAGTTCGATCTTCATTTTTGTCTTCATCATCGGAGTCTTTAGTGTGCCTTTGTTATTTTTGATAGCGGAGATGAGCATCGATACGAGCAAGTTTGGTGTATTTATGATAGCGCTTTTATGTATTATCATCGTTTATTTTGTAGGTAATGTAGGTGTTGCTTGGCCACGACAGAACAAAGCATGGATGTTGCTCAAGTTTGTATTGATATTTCCAATATTTTTAGCGTTGTCGATGGGCATAGCTTTTCATAATTCGATAGCGGTGATTCAAGGATTCTTAGGCAGAAAATCTGCTTTTGTCCGTACCCCGAAATACGGCGTAACGACAGAAAAACAGAGAATCAATAAGACCAAATATTTCTCTGGCAAGCTTCACTGGGTGACCATTTGTGAAGGATTGTTGAGTATATACTTTTTTGCGGCAGTTTATTTTGGGATCATTTATGATTACAAATCATTTTACGCAATGCATTTATTACTCGGTGTAGGCTATTTTATGTTATTTTACTATGCTATCCAGAGTCGATTTGCCAAGTCGTAATGTGTGGAAATGGTGGCTAGCTTTTTTTGCGCTAGTAGCTGGAATAAGTAGCGTTAGTTTTGGCGGTAGGCAATCAGAATTTTTAACAATTGGTATTGGGATTTTAGCATCTTCCGTGTCATATCTTTGGATCATAAAACGAGAAAAAGATACTTTTTATCTCAATCTTGCGCTTTTCGTAGGATTGGTATTGCGGCTATCGCTGCTTTTTACATTTCCTAATTTGTCAGATGATATTTATCGCTTTTACTGGGATGGAGGGTTAATTATAAATGGCTACAGTCCATATGGTATTTTACCAGTAGATGCCCTAGGTAAGTCGGATATACATCGTGCTGCGCTGTTTGATCAGCTCAATTCTCAGACTTATTACACTGTCTATCCGCCCGCTGCTCAGGTGATTTATGCGCTTGGCGCTTTGACAAAATCCGTAACTAGTTGTGCGATCCTAATGAAGCTCATGCTTATAGCTATTGAAGCCGCTGGCGTATGGTATGCATCTAAAATATTAGATCATTTTGGTATGTCACGATGGAGAATTCTTATCTACTATATGTGTCCGCTTGTGATCATCGAGGGAGTTGGGAACTTGCATTTTGAAGTAATTATGATGTCGTTTTTAGTGATTGGTTTTTATTGTTTCCTTACTGGAAAACTTATTAAATCGGCAAGTTGGTTTGCTTTGTCCATTGGCGCTAAATTACTGCCGCTGATGTTACTTCCTTATATCTGGTTTAGATTAAAAGGGAGAGATAGAATCCTATTTTTTAGCACGCTGAGTTTCATTTTATTGATTATATTTCTTCCATTGTTGTCACCAACGGCACTATCGTCAATGTTGAGTAGTGTTGATCTGTATTTTAGAAAATTTGAGTTTAACGCAAGCATTTACTTTGCCCTGCGTTGGATAGGTAATGAGATTTTTGGTTATAATTTGATTCAAATTTTTGGTCCGGTTTTGGGATTGACGACGGTTGGGCTAAACATATATTGGGCTTACAAATTGAGTAGGGAATTTTCGCTGAGATTTTTTCATTACGCTGCTGCTAGTTGGACCACTTATTTGATATTAGCGACGACAGTTCATCCATGGTATGTGATACCTTTGGTTGTTTTCTGTATTTGGGTTGACAGGAGATATGTCTTGGTTTGGTCGAGTCTTATTTTTTTATCGTATACACATTATGATGTTGACTTTAAAGGTCATGAAATGGTTTTTATTGGAATCGAATATAGTATCGTTGGTTTTATGATATGGAATAATCATTTGAAACCAATAAGGGATTAAGCTTTGATGAGCCCTCATTTTTGCCATAATGCATAAAATTTAAAAAGTGAAATAATGACCAAATATATGCTCGATCATTTAGTCTTGTCAATACCTTAGTTCCGATATGGTCTTTTTATGCCTAATTATTCCCTTTTTGTTCATTTTAGGCTAAATGAGTCTAAAAGTGCCATTTGTAGTCATAAATTCCTTTTGGTGTCAAGTAGGGCCATTTGTAGCCAATTGTTCCTACATGTGGCATATTTTAAAAAATGTTTTGATGCTAATGGCACAATAATCCTATTTTTGATATCGTTTTGTGTTTCGTTAATTTCGTTTTGAATATTACACTTACAGCACACATACAGCACACTTATAGCACACTTATAGCACACTTACAGCACACTTACAGCACACTTACAGCACACATACAGCACACTTACAGCACACATACAGCACATATACAGCACACAACAAGCACACAACGGTTACATGAAAAGCACCAGAAGCGCAAGTAAAGAGCCC
>JANMMV010000345.1:0-2118 GCA_031373565.1 Saprospiraceae bacterium | reverse complement strand
TTTGCACCAACAAGTCTTGCAGACATTTCCGTGACATTCTCATGATAGGGAAGCCAAGGATGCTTTGCATGGAAATGCCCTTCAACTCCAAGTTCAGCCCAGTCCTTTAATTCTTGATCAATGTACTCTTTACAAGGCTGGATGCCTTTCTGCATAGCGACAGTATATAAAAATGGTTTCATAGTAGATCCTATAGACCTAAGTGATGTGGCATGATCAAATTTGAAATAGTCAAAACTAGCACCGCCGATCCACGACTTGATATGTCCATTTCTAGGATCCATGACGACCATCGCATTCTGAAGTATCATAGCATGATAGCGGATAGAATCTATCGGTGACATTTTGACTTTTTTCTGTCCTTTGGCAGGATCAAAAATGAGCATATCTACAGGAGTAGAAAATGCTAAGTCCACTTCTTTGTCCATGGCCTTTAGACTTGATACAAGCGTCCCGTAATTGTTAGATTTTCTAAAATCATCAAGCTTTGCTTTTGTTGCGGTGGATATTACAATAAATCTGTTAGAAGGATCTAGGAGGTACTCAATGTAGTTGTCATCAAAAGCGAGGTCTTTTGGCCAGTCATTCTTGATATTTCTCCAATGTGTTTCTTTTAGCTTTTTATATCGGTCCGTCGCCCACTTTCGTTGTGTCAAAGTAAATTTTCGCCACGTCTTCTGCTCGTCATTCGCTTGATAGGTCCACGGATCTTGGCCCTTCCACAACTTAAAAAACCAATCTTGCAACCAAATCATCTGCTCGCGGCTGGCATCTTCTGCATACTTCTGCATACGTAGATCAATGGCTGTCTCAATTCGCAATCCATCGCTATAGATGTCATAGAGACTACCGTCTGATTTTATGATTTTCTGCCCTTTGATCAATTCGGTAGCGTATTTGGCCAATGCTTGCTGGAAATAGGGCATTCGACCTTCGTCATCAGTGAGTCTCTTGAAGCAAGACATATCTAGGTCTTCTTTTTTGGCGGAAGCCAGATTTAGTCCATATGCTTCCTCTATCTTAGTCAATACGACATCCCGTCGAGCGCGCGTTTTATCGATAAAACGTACTGGATTATATAGGCTTGGATTCTGCAACATACCTATCAGTGTGGCCACCTGCGAAACGGTCAAATCCCGCTGAGACGTACCAAAATACGTCCATGCGGCGGCTTCTATACCGTGGGCACCATTGACAAACTCAAACTTATTGAGATACATGGTCATGATCTGATCTTTGGAATAGATTCCTTCGATTTTCAGCGCAATGAGCCATTCTTTAAACTTAGACTTGAGAAGAAAAAAGGCCTTAGTCAAGCCGCTGCTAGATCGCATACTAGGTCGAGGATAAAGTTGTTTGGCTAGTTGCTGCGTAAGTGTTGATCCCCCACCCGATGCTTTGTCACCCATAAAAATGGTTTTGCCTATGACTCTGCCCAGCGCTATAATGTCTAAGCCCGAATGATCGTAAAATCGGGTGTCTTCAACCGCTAGCAACCCTTGCTTGATATATGGATTAATGTCTTCAAATGCGATAGGCATGCGCTGCTCTAGACGATATTCACCGATGAGTTGGCCCTGTGAATCATAAATACTAGAAGCTTGTTTGATATCAGGATTGGTGAGAGCGAGCGTCGACGGCACCTCAACATTCCAAACGTAGACCCATAAAGCTAACAAGAATGAGAAGCAGGCAAAAAATAGATAAACTAGATATCGGATCGCTTTATAACGATCCAATAATCCTATCCATCCTTGCCATAATCTCTGTATCATATTGGCAAAGATAGGTCATCGGATTTATAAAATGGGTATTGGGTGATGCTAGATGGTTAATTTGCTGTTAGGTTTCAGGAAATCGCTGCTTCGATAGTTGTATTAAAAAGAAATATGAAACCTCTCTCACAAAGAACCTAAATACTTATCCGCTCTATCGAGTAATTCCTTTTGCTTAGTCTCTGACATCTTGTCAAAACTTCTAACCAACATGCCCAATCGGGGATTTTTTAAAAAGAAATCACGGTTTACATGCATAAAACGCCAAAACAATGCATCCCAAATCTCTTGCCATTCTCCCTTCTTAAAATCACTCATCTTCATCAAATAATTGCTACCGCTG
>JANMMV010000336.1:0-6106 GCA_031373565.1 Saprospiraceae bacterium | reverse complement strand
TAACAATTTGCATAGAAAAATGGGTAATGGATTAATAAAAATATTGAAACTTGAATAAGAAGAATCTACTAGCTGGTAGAAGTTACATTTTAAAAAAAATGTGCGGGTGAAGGGACTCGAACCCCCAAGCCTTGCAGCACTAGATCCTAAGTCTAGCATGTCTACCAATTTCATCACACCCGCAAAATCTTTAAATGAACTTTTGCTTTTTTCAAAAAGCGACGCAAAGATATAGCTTTTAATGGGTTTTCAAAATTTTTGATTAGAAAGTTTACCATAAGGTTGTCCCGCTGGAGCTTTTGACATGACACCAATACCTTGAGTATAAGATCCTAGCAAAAAAAATTAACATAAGGTCGCCACGCTGGGGCTTTTGACATGACACCAATGTCCTTATCGTAAGTAGATGATCTTAGTAAATATTTTACTTTATGACAGTTACAGCCTCTCTTGTTAGTCTTCTTAGGCGTTTTTCACACGAGACAAAAAACACAGTTCCAGATTTTGAAACCTTCGGTTTGATTTCTACAAATCTTCAAACTTAAGCGGCCTTTTTTTCTGGTTCCAGTTGAAGCCTGGGATTCGCAGCTTATCATGATTTGTCCCTTCCATCGGTGATACCTTGGATTTGGGTGTAATAAAAGATTTGATGTCAGAAACTTTCTTATCCTTAAAATTAAATCTCATCTTACTAGCCTCCGTCGTATTGACACCAATATATGCCTTGTCGTCGTCAACCAAATAGTAGATGAGCTGTGCGTTTCCATCGACATCCATGTGGTGTAATGCACCTTCAACGAAGAAGGCAACGGCATTTCTACCCGCGATTTGATTGTAAAAAAGATCGTCTTCAGTATTAATAATACTCGCATTTGTGCGGAGTTTCATTTGGTCAGCTTTACCGTTTTTCATAACGACATCGATGGTATCACCTTTCATTTGAGTACTATCCGACCAGACAAAAGGGTTGTTGTAAAAAGTAAATATCGAGTCCCGCCGATTGAACACCAATGAATCACTTATGGATTGCATATCAGACTTATACATGCGAACGTCATTATCACCTACTAGGTACACAATCGTGTCGATAATGCCTGTGTAGATCGTGTCTGTCACGATTGTATCTGGCATCATCAATGCCGTACTGTCGATCGTGATTAGACTTGGCGTAGCATTTAAAGTCGTGTCCTGTGCGATTTCTTTTGTTTTGCCACGTTCGGCTTTCTGTTTTCGTAGCTCTCGATCTGATAAAATGGTAGGAAGGATAATGCGCTCTTTGATCACTCTAAAAGATCTTAATGTATCCGCTTTGAGGGTTAGCGTATCACCTTCCACATCGGTAACAAATGACGGTCTCGACAAACTATCGTTGAAGGCAAGCATTCTGGATATACTTTCGTCGTAGAAAACGTGCTCTGCATTGATGGTTGTCTTAGCTGATGTGTCACGCCAAATCACACGTCCATGGCCTTCACCATATTTTTTGGCTTTGCTGTAATCAAGCGTATCCGCATCTATAATATAAGGTGGATCACTGACAGAAGCTCGTCCTTCAGTTTTGAATATTTCATCTTTCTTTGAGTACGAAACTTTCTTGCCCCGCACTTCATTTTCCTTATTTTTGTACCAAGCATCATCTATCAATGTAAAAAGTTCTGACTTTTTATCATAGTAGATTTTGCGGGCTTTTGCAGTGTCTTGATCGTTATAATATTCTGATAATTTGTCACGAGATTTGAGTGCGATCTTATCAGATGTGCCATCGTATGATAATGTATCCGCTTTGGCAATGGTTTTTCCAGCAGTGTACTGGGCATTACCAATAAAATCTCCTGCTCTTGTTCGCGTATCATACCAACCTCTCTCACTGTATAGCTGCGTGGTATCTTGAAATACACGAGTAGGAGCGATGATGGTCACACGCTGATCACCAGTGTTGTACCCTAGTGAATCACTCACCATAAAAAACTTTTCACCTCGAGCTTGCACATTGTCATAAAAATAAGCCATTTTTTGGTTCAGTTCGTATTTGCCTCGCTTGCTTACCAAGGTTGATTTGCCATCTACCATACGGGCATTCTGGGTATAATAGGCTATTTTGTTGCTGGCATCGTATTTTAGGTAGGTTGTATAGAGTTTTTTGGTAGGCCCATTTTCAAGAATGATTTGTCCATAAAGGTATGCAATGAGCGAATCACCGTTGTATCGCATCGAATCAGCAAAAATTCTTATCGTATCATGTTGGACCATGACAACATTGTGTCTCATCCGCAGGAAATTACCCCTTAGAATAGCAGTATCACAGTACATAAACGTGCCTTCGTGCCATATTTTGACATCTCCATTTAGGTATTGAATAGGCAGGCCTGAGGTGGCGTCAACCACTTGGTTATTTTCTGAATGAAGGGATATTTTCTTAGGTTTGGGAGTGACTTTGCGTTGCTGGCTATAGGAACCACAAACGGAAAAAATGACCATCAATAAGCATAACACCCATTGACTTACTTTATTGACCGACTTGTATGGTGATTTAATCATAAAACTACAGAAACGTACATGTTAAGCGATTAGTTGCCTAAATCCACAAAACGCATGGTAAAATAAACACAAAACCACTATTAACCAAGACTAGATTTAATTTTGATTTTCGAATGGGCGGATCAACATCATTAAGATGGCTTCTGCTGCTTCTGCAATAATTGTCCCTGGCCCAAAGACGGCGGCAACACCTTGATCAAACAAATAAGCGTAGTCATCAGGCGGTATGACACCACCGACTACCACCAATATATCACCACGATCTATCTTGCGCAAAGCAGCTATGGTCTCAGGCACAAGTGTCTTGTGTCCTGCTGCCAATGAAGAAATACCTAGGATATGAACATCGTTTTCAGCGGCTTGCATCGCTGCTTCATCTGGCGTCTGGAACAAAGGTCCCATATCCACATCAAAACCCAAATCTGCAAAACTAGTAGCTATAATCTTCGCTCCACGATCGTGCCCATCTTGACCAAGTTTGGCAATCATGATACGGGGTCGACGGCCTTCTAAGACAGCAAATTTATCAGAAAGTGCTTTGGCAGCGGCAAATTTTGGGTCCATTTTTATTTCTTTACTGTAAACACCTGAAATTGTTTGATGCGTTGCTTTATATCTACCAAATACGCGCTCCATCGCCATAGATATTTCACCGAGTGTAGCTCTACATCGTGCCGCGTCGATAGCCGCAGCTAAGAGATTGCCTTCGCCGGTACGGGCTATGTTTTCTATGTTTTTAAGTTTACTTTCTACAGCTTCATTATCTCGGCTGGCTTTGATATTGGCAATACTATCCACTTGCTCTTTCCTAACTTTAGAGTTGTCGACTGTCAATATATCTATAGGTTCGTAGCTTGATGCTTGAAAAACATTGACACCTACGATGTGCTCTTGCCCACTATCAATACGAGCTTGTTTTGCAGCAGCAGCCGCTTCTATTCGCATCTTTGGAATCCCTGCTTGGATAGCTGCGGTCATCCCTCCTAATGATTCGATCTCTTCGATATGAGCCCACGCCTTCTCTATCAAAGCGGCAGTAAGCGACTCTACGTAATAAGATCCACCCATTGGATCGATGGCGCCGGTTATATGTGTATCTGATTGAAGATATTTCTGTGTTTCACGCGCTATCTTGGCTGAAAAGTCAGTTGGCAAAGCGATCGCTTCGTCTAATGAATTGGTATGCAAACTTTGCGTACCTCCACAAACTGCTGCCAATGCTTCGACGGCCGTACGTGATATATTGTTGAAAGGATCTTGAGCAGTAAGGCTATATCCTGATGTCTGGCTGTGGGTCCGTAATGCCAATGACTTCGGATTTTTTGCTCCAAACGGCAACACCAACTTACTCCATAAGACCCTTGCAGCACGCATTTTGGCAATTTCCATAAAGAAATTCATACCGATGCCCCAGAAAAAAGAAAATCTGCCTACAAAATCATCAACATCGATTCCCGCTTGCAAGCCTGCGCGTATGTACTCTACCCCATCGCATAACGTGTAAGCAAGTTCGAGATCTGCGGGTGCGCCTGCCTCATGCATGTGGTAGCCTGAGATAGAGATGCTATTGTATTTAGGCATGTGCGCTGCCGTGTATGCAAAAATGTCAGCCACAATCCGCATCGAAGCCGCAGGCGGATAGATGTACGTATTACGAACCATAAATTCCTTAAGAATATCGTTCTGAATCGTTCCTGTCAATTGGGTGGCACTCACTCCTTGCTCCTCAGCTGCGACAATAAAGAAAGCAAGGATTGGGATTACGGCACCGTTCATGGTCATAGAAACGGACATTTCATCGAGCGGAATACCATCAAACAGTACTTTCATGTCTTCAACGGTGTCGATCGCCACCCCAGCCATACCTACATCGCCAGTCACTCGGGGGTGATCGCTATCATATCCTCTATGTGTAGCCAAGTCAAAAGCGACACTAAGTCCTTTCTGTCCACCCGCGAGATTGCGACGGTAGAACGCATTGCTATCAGCTGCTGTTGAGAAACCAGCATATTGACGGATCGTCCATGGCGAAGAAGTATACATGGTACTATATGGCCCTCGAAGAAACGGCGGTAAACCTGCCACAAATCCGATATGCGATAGATCCACGATGTCATCAGCGTCGTACGACGACTTGATCTCTATTCCTTCAGGCGTATGTTTTATTGGATCCATGGCAAGATTTTAGGTTGATTTGTTGGCTTATGCCACAAGGTAATAAGACAAGTATCAACGGACAAAGATAACACCTTGACCATGAGTATCAACAAAAACCTATAATTTATGATAATAAAACAAAGCGAATTATTACGTGAATACATCCTTATTGGTTTCATTCTAAAACACCAACCATCTCACTGCTTGTCGTTCTCCAGTAGCTATATCAATGATCGTAAAAACAAACACACCCGGCTGTATCGGTTGGCTCAATGTAAACTGTGTGACTTTGGAGCCATCTGCATCTTGATAAATGCATTATAAGAACCAAGTACAAGATAGCCATTAAAATTAGCCAAATAGGTATCACGACGACCTGTTTATTAATCTTTGGTGGTCGTTTACGAGTGATATAAAATAAAAAAGCCGCAACCCATATAAACAGATTGCGGCATAATCAAAACAAAACATTTATCTTTTGACAAATCTCTTTACGGCTCTTTTTCCTTCTGACTTGATATCAATTAGGTGTAAACCAGTATTTAAGGAGCTGATGTCAATTTTACTTTCATTACGAATTTTCTGAGAAACTACAATTTGCCCACTTATGTTGTAAATATCAATCGAAATATTTTCATTTGAATTAAAACCTGACTTGATGATCAAAAAGTCAGCAGCAGGATTGGGTAGAATTTCAAAAGCGTTATCGTCAAAATCATCATCGCTAGAACTAGTTTCTGCGATAACGGCATCTATCACATGTACTACCCCATTGTCAGCAATAATGTCAGCAACGGTAACTTTTGCGTTATTGATAAATACGCCGTCTGCATTGATCGTTACTTTGACCGTTTTACCATTATTGAGTGTGACTATGTTTTGACCATTTGATAAATCTGTAGCTTTAGTAGTCCCTACCGCTACGTGAAATAATAGTACGCTTTTTAGCAACCCATTTGGATCAGCCAAAAGTGCTTCTACTGTTCCCGCAGGCAATGCTGCAAATGCGCCATCTGTCGGTGCGAATACCGTGAAAGGACCTGCGCCATTCAATGTATTTACTAAACCCGCTGCACTAACTGCGGCTTCAAGCGTGTTATGGGCAGGCGATGCAATGATGATATCCGTAACCGTGTTCGCTGGTAATAGCACTGCATCTATCACATGTACTACCCCATTGTCAGCGACGATGTCAGCAACGGTAACTTTTGCATTGTTGATAAATACGCCGTCTGCATTGATCGTTACTTTGACAGTTTTGCCGCTATTGAGTGTGACTACATTTTGACCGTTTGATAGATCTGTAGACTTAGCATTCGCTCCTGCTACATGGTTAAGTAGGATTGTCGTTAGTGCACCTTGTGGATCAGCCAAAAGAGCCTCTACCGTACCTGCTGGTAGTGCTGCAAAT
>JANMMV010000028.1:0-14613 GCA_031373565.1 Saprospiraceae bacterium | reverse complement strand
CATCATATTTTTTTTTATAACTTTATTAAACTCATTAAAAATGTCAATCAACTTATTAGATTTAGTTAAGGACCAAATTTCAGGTCAACTTGCAAAGCAAGCAGCAGGATTCTTAGGTGAATCAGAATCATCCATCGGCGGAGCGTTAGGTAGTATCATGCCTGCCCTATTAGGTGGTGCAGCGCAAAAAGCACAGTCTCCATCGGGAGCACAAGGTCTTATGGATATGCTTGGTGGTTTGGATACAGGTATGTTAAGTGATATCTCGTCAGTATTTGGTGGCGGAGCCAGCAATGTCAACAATGTACTTAATTCAGGAGGTGGTATCGTTGATATGCTTCTTGGGAACAAAGTCGGTGGTATTATCGATTTTGTTTCAAAAGCAAGTGGCTTGAAAAGTGGTTCAACTTCTTCACTTCTAAAATTAGCAGCTCCTTTCTTGATGAGCTTGATCAGTAAGCAAGTAGCTGGTAAAGGTCTTGGATTCTTAACTGACTTATTAGGTGGTCAAAAATCTAATATCGCAGCAGCACTACCTGCAGGTATGGGTAGTTTGTTAGGGTTTGCAGGTCTAACAGGTAATGATTACAAAGCTTCAACAACTTCTCATTCTAGCACTACAAATGAATCTTCTACTGGTGGTAGTAACATATTGAAGTGGTTACTTCCCTTGTTATTAATAGGTGGTTTGGGATGGTTCCTTTCGAAAGGTGGATGCGGTAAAAAAGACGTAGTTGCTGATGCAGTAGCAGCAGTAGATACTACAGCGACAGCAGTAGTGGAGTCGGTAGTTGCAATGCTACCTGCTGTAACTGTCGATTCATTGACTGGTGTAGTTACTTATGATCTTGGTGCTCCAAGTGAAATTATGCTTCCAGGTGGTGTTAAATTTATGGCAGCGGCTAATGGTTTTGAAAGAACATTAATAGATTTCGTTACAAACGGTACAATTGATACTGTAGACAAAAAGGCAAACTGGTTTACGATGCATGATGTACAGTTCAAGAGCGGAAGTACTGCTTATGCGACCGAAAAAGCAATGACTCAATTGAAGAACGTGGCTGCCGTTTTGAAGGCTTACCCTAATGTTGTTATCAAATTAGGTGGTTACACAGATAAGAGTGGTGACGATGCGTCCAATAAGAAGTTAAGTCAGGCTCGTGCTAACGTAGTTATGAAAGAACTAATTAAGCTAGGTGCTAAATCTGGTCAAATCAAAGAAGCTGTTGGATACGGTGAAGAATTTGCCGAAGCTGCAGAAGATGATAGAGATGGTATGGCACGTGATAGAAAGACAGCTGCCAAAGTTGCGTCTAAATAGTAGTAGATAGTTTTCTACTTTAGGAACAAATAATACAGAGCCCACTAGCAACAGTTAGTGGGCTCTTTTTATTTACGCAACGGTGATTTCGAGTGACTTCAATCATCTTAGGATATAGCTGTGGTGATTTCTTTAGGACGGTGATTTCGAGTAACCTCAATCACCTTGGGAATATAGCTGTGGTGATTTCTTTAAGACGGTGATTTCGAGTAACCTCAATCACCTTAGGATATAGCTGGGGTGATTTCTTTAGGACGGTGATTTCGAGTAACCTCAATCACCGTTGTATTTACTACATGGATCTTATTTTCGAAAACGGTTATCCAATTCATTTCCGCATTCCTACGATTCAACGGTGTTTATTGTCAACTCAAAAATTATCGATTTTTGTACCCGATGTATGTTCTTTCCTTTGCCCTATAATTACAATATAATGGCAAAGAACAAAAAAATACTCATCATCAACGGGCACCCTAACAAGGAGAGTTTCAATTATTTTTTGGCGGAAGCCTATATACAAGGAGCAATTGAAGCAGGTGCTGAAGTAAAAGAAATCATCATCGCCGACCTACAATTTAATCCCAATCTGAGTGGCGGCTATCAAAGCCGTACAGAACTAGAACCTGATTTGCTCGAGGCATGGGAAAAGATCCAATGGGCAGACCATCTCGTATGGGTGCATCCTGTGTGGTGGGGCGGATTGCCAGCCATAATGAAAGGATTTATCGATCGTCTATTTTTGCCGGGTATGGCTTTTAAATATCGGGAGAACTCTGTGTGGTGGGATAAATTACTGATTGGAAAAACGGCGCATATCATCACTACTATGGATCAGCCAGGCTGGTATTATAGGCTGGCATACGGAAGACCTAGTATCAATCAACTCAAAAAATCCACGCTGGAGTTTTGCGGTGTCAAACCTGTAAAGGTCACCACCATCGGCATAATCAAAACATCAGATGAAGCTATACGCAAAAAATGGCTGGATCAGGTGTATCGTATGGGTAGTAAGTTAGCTTGATTCTTTATCTCAACAATTCACCACCTTTATTCAACAACTCACGGGAAAACGGTTTTACAAGGGATCCTTTGAATATACTTTTGACCCATAAATCAAAATTAAAAAATAATGAGAACAATTTTTTATTTCTTTCTAATGTGTTCATCTCTTGCTATACAAGCGCAAAACGCAGTCATCAAGGGTATCGTAAAAGATAAAGTTACCGAATTTCCACTCATAGGTGCAGCTGTGGTATTGGCCGATGCAGGCCAGACGAAGGGTACTGTTACAGATGAAAATGGTAAATTTGTCATCGATCTGCTCAGTCCGGGGAGATATGCATTGCAGATAAGCTACATCGGTTACGAGTTGACAGACATCCCAAACATACTAGTTACATCGGGGAAAGAAACAGATCTTGAAATCATGATGGATGAGGCCATAAAAAAGCTCGATGAAGTAGTCATCACCGCCAATGCTGATAAAGACAAAGCGCTCAATGAAATGGCTACAATAAGTGCTCGTACTTTTTCACTTGAAGAAGTTACTAGGTATAGTGGTGGCCGAAATGATGCCAGCAGGCTTGTTTCAAATTTTGCAGGCGTATCGACTTCCAATGACTCTCGAAACGATATAGTAGTGCGTGGCAACAGCCCTTCAGGCATCTTGTGGAGACTTGAAGGTGTACCGATTCCCAATCCAAACCACTTTTCCACGTTGGGTACTACCGGCGGTCCGGTCAGCGCATTGAATACCAATCTACTCAAAAATTCTGACTTCCTAACTTCTGCGTTTCCTGCAGAATACGGTAATGCTATGTCAGGTGTGTTTGATGTAGGTTTCCGATCAGGCAATAAGGATAAAGCCGAGTACACCTTCCAACTAGCTGCATTCAGTGGTCTCGAAGCGATGGCTGAAGGTCCGATAGGGAAGTCCGGTGACAAATCATATTTAGTAAGTTACCGATATAGTTTCGTACAATTGGCCAATTCATTAGGATTGAATTTTGGTACCAATGCCACACCAAAATATCAGGATCTGACTTTTAATCTTGACTTTGGAAAGAGCAAGTTGGGAAATTTCAAATTTTTTGGAATAGGCGGACTAAGTGATATCAATTTTATAGGTAAAGATCTGGATGATGCTGATTTTTTTGCGACGAAAGATGCTGATTCCAGAGCACAATCACAATTTGGAGTGATAGGTTTGAAGCATACCGTCATGATCAATGATAACAACTACATCAGAACGACTTTCTCGGTGTCTAAGTCCAAAAGCAACTTTGATGAACAGCGGTATGTGGACACTTCGTACAATGAAAGTTATACATATACGGACGTCAATGATGATCTGAATCGCGTCAATGTGCATAGTTTTTACAATACAAAATACAATGCAAAGTTGAGTAGTAGGATTGGTATCACTGTGGACAATAGGTCTCTGATCTCTACTGTTGATAGCCGAGAGGATAATCCTGATGGAAACGGTGATGGTCGCCCTGATCTCTTGCCAGTTCGTGATGTGGATGGCGGATTGACGACGTTTGAGCCTTATGCGTCATTCAAATACAAATCGTCTGATAAAGCCACGTGGGTACTGGGTTTGCATGGTCAGGTACAATCGCTCAATAGAAAGAGTGCTGTCGAACCTAGACTAGGATTTAACTATGCTGTTACCAAAAAGTCGGGCTTAAACTTGGGATATGGATTACACAGCCAGGTGCAGCCACTGCCGGTTTTCTATTTGTTGTCTCCCACTGAAAATGGTACATTCCTACCACTTAACCAGGATTTGGGATTTACCCGAGCGCATCATTTTGTTGTGGGGTGGGACTATAAGCCTGCAGCAGACTGGAGAGTAAAAACGGAAACCTATTTTCAGCAGTTATTTGACGTGCCAATAGAAAAAGCACCCTCGTCCTTCTCTATGCTTAATGCCGGCGCTGATTTTGTGTTTCCGCAGGTTGGTGATTTGATCAATAATGGTGAGGGAAGAAACTACGGCGTAGAGTTGACAGTAGAGAAGTTTTTTAGTAAGTCGTATTATGGCCTAATCACAGCTTCCGCTTTTCAGAGCAAATACAAAGGAAGCGACGGTATCGAACGAAATACAGCCTTCAACAATGAGTATGTGCTCAACGTCCTGGGTGGAAAAGAATGGAAAATGGGCAAAAACACGGCCATCACAACAGATTTTAAATTTACAACAGCAGGAGGGAGATATGTTACGCCAGTCAATCTAGAAGCTTCCAAAGTTGCAGGTCGTGAAATATTAATTGCTGATAAAGCATTTAGTGACAAACTAAGCAGCTATGTAAGAATGGATCTAAAGATCGGAATAAGGGTGAATAAAAAAGGATTCAGCCAGCAGTTTTTCCTTGATTTTCAGAATGTCAGTAACAATCAGAATGTATTCGCTAAAAGATACAACAGGGTAAGCAACAATGTAGATACATTATACCAGATAGGCTTTTTCCCTGATATCTTATATAGAATTCAGTTTTAAGGCATAATAAAAGGTAAACCGTAATAATTTCGATAATTTTACAACCAAATAATAGAAATTGACATATTTCAGATCACGAAAAGAAATCATTGGTTTTGACGACAGGTGGCTCATGCTGTTCGGCATTCCTTTGGTTTCTCTCCTGGTCAACACCCTGTTGTTCGGGCACTTGCTGAAAGAAAGAGCATATGATATTTTTAGCGGCTGTTTCCCCATTTCAGTGTATTTTACAACGATTTATTGGATAGTTTTCAGAGAACTATATTACTATATGGTCAGAAAGTATCCTGTAAATAAAGACTTCAGAAAAAGACAGGCGATAACCATTGGACTGGTATTTGTAGGCTATTATGTCATTGATTTTCTCGGCGGATTGTTTTTGTATTTAGTTTTAAATTTCAGTCTTGAAGATGGTTTGGAACCTAATCCTGTATTAAAATTTATAACGAGCACCTTGTTTTCATTATTGATTATGACAATATACGAAAGTTTTTATCTCTCTATGCAATTAAGCAAAAGCCTAGTTGAAAAAGAGAAACTCTTTAAAGAAAATATCAGCTCACAACTCGCAGGATTGCGTAGTCAGATCAACCCGCATTTTTTGTTCAACAGTCTCAACACCTTATCGTCACTGATCCATGAAGATCCAATGCGCGCAGACCAGTTTGTAACTAAGTTGTCTAAAGTATACCGGCACGTACTTGAAAACAATGATGAAACCCTCGTCACGCTTGATGAAGAACTCAACTATCTGAGAGCTTATATTCATTTGCTCAAGGAGCGATTTGGGGACAATTTGG
Source organism: Saprospiraceae bacterium (assembly GCA_031373565.1). Classification (GTDB taxonomy): domain Bacteria; phylum Bacteroidota; class Bacteroidia; order Chitinophagales; family Saprospiraceae; genus OLB9. The sequence continues at coordinate 8,987 of JANMMV010000028.1, read as the reverse complement.
TCTATGAAGAAAACATCGAACCATCAAAACTCAGTAAGTATATCGTGCCACTAAGCCTGCAGATTACTTTCGAAAATTGTGTGAAACATAATATTTCCACTAAAGAAAAACCGCTCCGTGTTACCTTATCGATTCACGAAAATAGGTCACACATCTGCATTTCTAACAATATTCAGGCATTGGTTAATAAAGATGAATCGACCTCTGTGGGTTTGGATAATATCAGACGAAGGTATGCTTACTTTACTGATCTACCGATTGAGGTACTAAATGATGGCAACACCTTTAAGGTATGTATGCCATTATTGGATGATAACAAAGTGACAAAATCAATTTGAAACTGATGGGTCAAAGCATAAAGATATTGATCATCGAAGATGAACTGCTTGCCGCCAAAAGATTGGAAAGGTTACTAAATGATACGAAATTTGACGTGGAAGTGGTGATGAAGTGCGAAAGTGTCGCTACTTCCATGGAATATCTAAAATCAAAACCGAAAATTGATCTTATCTTGATGGATATACGGTTAGGAGATGGTATAAGTCTTGATATCCTCGAACACGTAGAAATAGATATACCAGTCATCTTTACAACTGCATATGACGAGTACACGCTCAAAGCATTCAAACTGCAAAGTATAGACTATCTTCTCAAACCGATCGACCAGGATGAGTTAAGTAGCGCATTGTCTAAATATCAAAAGATTTATCTGTCCACTGATAAGACGAATGTAGCTGTCCATGAAGCACTTTCTCAGACCAGCTTTAGATACAAAGAGCGGTACCTTGTCAAATCTGGAAATCACCTTACGGTGATCCGCATGAAAGAAATAGCCTATTTTTACACCGACGAGGGATATACCCACATCGTCACTGATACAGGCAAAAAGCATCTCATCGATGACGCTTTAGATACAGTCCAGAAAATGGTTGATCCTGACGAATTTTTCCGAATCAACAGGGCGATGCTTATCAGTCTGAATAGTATAGAAAAGATGGAAACTTATTTTAATTCTCGCTACAGCCTGACACTCACGCCAGCTTTTCAAGAGCAGGTAATCGTCTCCCGAGAAAGAGTAAGAGAGTTTAAGGAGTGGATAGAAAAGTAAAGACCAAAAGATAACTTTACCACATGATTTTAACTTCATTAAGAGCACTATTCGGCAGAGATCTGAATAAACTTAAAACCGAAATGGGACTATATGAAAAAGAATCCAACATCTGGCTTCTTGCTCCGGGTATTGCCAATTCAGCCGGAAATCTTTGTTTGCATCTGGTAGGTAATCTAAACACCTACATAGGTGCTGAGATAGGGAAAACAGAGTATATCAGACATCGGGAACTTGAATTTTCGCTTAAAAATGTACCTCTTGCTGAACTGATCTCCAAAGTGGAAGAAACAATCAAAATAGTGGACATGTCACTTTGTTTATTGACAAATGCCGATTTGGAAAAAGAATATAAGATTCACAAAATCGAGTGTTTTCCTGACAATATAGGATTTATGCTGATGCATCTGGAGGCACACCTCACCTACCATCTCGGCCAGATAAATTATCATAGGAGGATGCTCGATGGTAAACCCAAATTCCGCATTGGACTTTATTCGAAAGAAAATATGACAAAATAGTTGACATTGCTCATGAAATCCGTTTAAAAATGATACACAAGAGGGCCGTCAAGAAAAGACATACGAAATGGCTTTATAGGCCTGAACCACGAACTACTGGCTCGTGGCGTAGGCAGTAGTTTGTGTAGCCTTTTCAGATTAATGATATAAAATTGCGTCGTACTGAGCTTGTCGAAGTAAGAACGATGGCAAATATGAAGTAAGATTTTCTTGTAGTTCACCCCGTTGCTTGTCGAGCTACGCGGTTCATTTCTAATGCGGATTTTGGGTTAAACGATGAATCAAAACATCGGTTGGTATAGAATAAAACAGTAAATGAAGTCGTCTTACTCCATTTTTTTTATGGCCGCCCATATGGATCTGCGTAGCTCAATTCTGTGTCGGATTTGATCACTACCGGCATACATTTCCAGACCTTCGCGGAGCAACTGTAGATGCAAGGCAATTTCAGGATTAACCAAGCTAAGCTCTTCCACTTTTTGTACATCTTCGCTCGAGAGAAGACCCAAAACAAAATCCTCCAATATTCCGCTTTTGATGAGATTATCTGCATTCATATCTATTCCCTTGTTGATAAAATGATTGGCAATTTTACCTTAAAAAAATTAGAATGGGAATTTTAAATGTATTTATTACAAAAATAGTAGTAAGCACTTCAATCTCTATAAAGGATTTTTATGATACCCAAACCCTTCCTGGCTCTGGTCTTTACGGTACCTAATGGTAATTTCAGTATAGTTGCAGTTTGTTCGTATGTCCACCCATAAAAGAAAATCATGTCTATAACTTCTGCCTGCTTTTGATTCAAATGCTTGAGCGCCTGACATTTAAAATCGTTAAAATCTTCTTGCGTTATATTAGGATTGATTTTATTCATTTGGTCAACCTGAGGTAAATAAACATCGAGATCTACATTTCGCAATTGCTGCTGATAACTGGGTGATCTGAGAAAATCAATCGCCTGATTTCTCGCTATTCTGAGCATCCATGTACAGAGGGTTCCTTTGGCAGGATCAAAACGGGCGATGTTTTTCCATATTTTTACAAATGTATCCTGAAGAAGGTCATCCGCCAACGCTTTTCTAACAACATATTTTAGCAGCACACCATATAATATACCTGAATACCTTTCATACAAAATAAGGAAGCCTTTTTCATTTTTAGCTGTGATCATCTCTACCAAAGTATGGGTATCAACTATAGGACCATGTGCTGGATTGTAGGATGACGGCTGAAGATGGTAAAACTTGGCTGTTGAAGTATTATTTTTTGAGTACATGATACGTTGGTTGATCTAAAAAAGAAGGCACATATTTCAACCACAAAATTACGTCCAACCACCTGCGTGGGAAATAGTGAAAATCGCTATTTTTAACTTATCGATATTTGATGGGCATAATGTAATATTTGTCGTCACCAGTTATCTTCGAAAACGACAAATAGAACAAGTAGGAGGATCTGGCAAAAGAAATGAAGCAAAGGGATCCATGAATAATCTTGAGTTTATGTAGTACATTGTGTCATAATTGTTATGTTTTAGAGAAACTGAATTCAAATCAGGTAAAATACTTTCTGAGCATTCAGTAAATTAAAGCATACTTGACTAGTCTTTTGATAAAAAAGATATCATTAATTCATGGTGTTGGAAAATAATAAACCTATCTTATAGGTGGGTATTAGCTTGAAAAAGTACGATGTTGATTAAGAAGTAGATCTTCCATTACAAATTTATCTTAGTGTGCGTTCAAATAGTTTATGTGATTTCATTTTAAATACAAATATTAATCTAGTAAAAATGCAAGAAAATAGTTTAAGAAGAATGCAGGATGCTGAGATACTCTACAACAAAATAGTTGCATTGTCATCCAAATATTTTGTAAAGGATGATATAGGAGATATAGAGCGGTTCAGGGAGGAAGCCAACCTATTATTGAATGGAATTAAAGGAACAGATGCCGTCATCGCAATATTTGATCATCTTCAATTTACACATGTCCTCGAAGTAGGTGAAAAAGAATTTTGGAATAATCTGCCGGAGGTTCCAAGAGAACAGAAAATGGCTCAAATCATGAGTCTTTTAGACAAGGATTATATTTCCTTTTTCTCCGATTCAATAAACTGGCTTGCGAAAGTGCTGGATAAAATCCCATTTGAACAAAGAATAAACATAAACATATTTCATTGTGGAATAAGATATACTTTACTGGATGGTAAACTCATATGCCTTTTTTCTAAAGGATTACTAATCCATTATGATAAAAATAGGAAGTTTAGTTACACTTTTAATTATGTACAGAACATTCATCATTTGTTGAAAAAAGATTTCAGGTATTATTGGATAAGGATTTCTTATGGCGAAAATGGAGAATTTCTACATACATTTCACTCCAGTGACAAAGTATATTCTACGAAAGATTTATTATCTGCTCGAGAAAAAGAAATCTTGAAATTAATAGCAGAGGACTTTGATACAAAAGAAATTGCCAATCAACTTTTTATAAGCACTGCTACTGTAGGCAATCATCGCAGCAATATGGTAGAACGATTGGGAGCTAGGGATACGACAGCACTGGTCCAGTTGGCCAAGATGACTGGCATAATTTGAAATTGAACGCACCTATAGGGCCACTAGCCGTGTTTAGACCCGCACAACTTACATTATCATCATCTTCAACAACTAGAACGAGCTACGCCATTCCACCATCAATGTACTAATGTGCTCGCGCTAGCTTTCCAAGATCAAGTGATCGTCTCCAGAGAGAAAATAAGAGCGTTCAAGGAGTGTATAGAAAAGTAAAGAATCACAATAAGTAACAAGAAGGATACGCTGTAACTTCTATTGTAATAAAACCTTCATTGATTTTGTGCCCACGTTGATTATATAAATTGATTTCACAATTTCTAGACTACTTATATCGACGCACATCTCTTGATTCAAATTTGTTTTTAAGATTAAGTTTCCTGCAAGGTCATATATACTTACGTTGTCACCAAACCGGAGAGCAGATCCTGAAAATTTTAAAATATCATGAGCTACGCTAATATTAATATCAGAAGCAATATTGTCGGTTAGATTAGAAGTTTTTTTTTCAAAGAGCCATTTATAAGCCTTGGGAAATTCACGTCTCCAATACCATTCACTATGCTGGCCATCTTCATGACTCTCTTTTAATAACTGCTCACTTGATGCGCCAGAATTCGAAAGGGCCTGAAACATCTTATTCATATCCCCCACTTGATTTCCTCCTTCTTTAGCTCCTGCTATCATATAAAAATCACTGTTGGGATTTACGCCAAGCGTCTCTACCTGCTTGTAGCTTTCAGCCGAAAACCAAAAAGCAGATGAAAAAACACCCACTTTACCAAAAACATCAGGATAAGCGATACCCGCGTACATGGAGATCAATCCACCCAGAGAACTGCCCATGATGCCTGTATGCTCAGGATCTGATAACGTTCTGTAATTTTGATCAATATAGGGCTTCAATGTTTTCGAAATGAAGTCTATGTATTCATCTCCTTGACCGCCACCGTATTGCGTATTTACCCATGGGGAATATTCATTAAGTCTACTGCCTCCACCGTTATCAATACCAACGACTATGCAACTTTGGTCGCCTTTTAAATACATACTATCCAGTGCTTCATCAACGCCCCATTCGCCAGAGAAACTTGTCTTCTTATCAAATAAATTTTGACCATCGTGCATATACAATACAGGATAGGCAGAAGTTGATGCTTGATAATCTTTGGGTAAATAGAGCCAAATTCTACGTTTTTTGTTTAGTTGTGGCATAAAAAAAGTATCAGTCAACACCTTAACTTGTGGCGATGCCGTACTAGCGGCGGAGCTAACACCTTCCCAACCTGCGATAGTGAGATCCAGCGTTTTGGGAGAGCCGCTATATGATGTAGTTCTATCGGCAATAAAGGTACCTTGGGCCGTTCCTTCTACTGTATCCCATGAACCACGAGTAAACTTAAATTTTACCGTTCCCGACGCAGGGGTAAACGTAATCGAAAAAGTCCCGTCACCGTTTTTTGTCAATTCGTAGGTAGGCGATCCCGGATTCCAATTATTCATTGTACCAGCGATGTATATTTTTGCTGTTGGCAATGTGGTCGCAGGAACAGAAGTAACTTTGATTGTCAATTGACTATATCCAACACCATTGACCATCAATAAAATGAAGAATAGTAAGCATTTGAATAAATTCAGTTTTACAGGGTGTTTCATTCTATCATTTTTTAGCAAACGTCTGAGGTTTTTTAATCATATCCGTGGAACAGGCAGATTATTTGAATACGCGGAGGTAAAGATATAGATAAAGTTGTAAAATTTGACAAACTCTTTTTTGATATACTAATTTTGGCATTGAGTGAGGGATAGCAGCGAACACGAGATGACGATAGGAGTCGACGTAAAGCGAAAAGCCCGACCCAGCCGACCTAAGAAGGCAGGGGCACTCCCAAAGAATTTTGCATATCTTTGTGCGGATCCAATTTGAACTAGTTTGAAGATTTTTTTGCTAACGCCGCCATTCACGCAACTCAATACGCCGTACCCAGCGACGATGTATATCAAGGGATATCTCAATACGCTTGGGCATTTTTCTTATCAATGCGATTTGGGGCTTGAAGTGGTGCTCAAGATTTTTTCACAGGACGGATTATCCCAACTTTTTGATGAGGTGGAGCGCCAAGAAATGGAATTGACGGATCGAGCTTACCGCGTGTTTACGCAACGTCGTCGGTATATGCAGACTATTGATGCCGTGATTCGGTTTTTGCAGAATAAAGACCAAACGCTAGCCACGTCGATATGTGCAGGTGAATTGCTGCCGCAGGGTAGTCGATGGGAAAATACGATAGATATGGAGTGGGCTTTTGGGCATATGGGATTGCATGATCGTGCCCGCCATTTGGCAACATTGTATCTAGAAGATTTGGGTGACTTTGTGGCAGATACGGTTGATGCGCACTTCGGATTTAGTAGATATGCGGAGCGATTAGCGAGGACGGCTACACATTTTGATGAGTTGCACAGTACGCTCCAATCCGAGCCTAGTTATGTAATAAAAGAAATGCTTTCGATATTAGATGCTCATCTTGCCCGCGAAAAACCTGCCATCGTCATGATGACAGCGCCGTTTCCCGGTAATGTACTAGGAGCTTTCGCTTGTGGAAGATATATTAAGGCTCATTTTCCAGATACTAAAATTGTTTTCGGTGGTGGTTATGCTAATACAGAATTGCGAAAATTATACGATGAGCGTGTTTTTGATTATGTGGATTTTATCACGCTGGATGATGGTGAAGCCCCGATAGCACATCTGCTTGAATATGTAGGTGGTATTCGTGATTTGTCTCTACTCAAACGTACTTTTACCCTTCACGGTGGCGTAGTCAATTATATCAATGGCTCTACGGAGTTTGATATCCCACAATCTGAAGTTGGTACTCCTGATTACAGTGATTTATTGCTAGATAAGTATCTTTCTGTCATCGAAGTAGTCAATCCGATGCATAAATTATGGAGCGATGGGCGTTGGAATAAATTAACACTAGCGCATGGTTGCTACTGGGGTAAATGTTCGTTTTGCGACGTGACACTTGACTACATTAAGCGATATGAACCTGTATCAGCCGCCATATTATGTGACCGTATAGAAGAGATTGTAGCCCAGACTGGAGAGCGTGGTTTTCATTTTGTAGATGAAGCTGCACCGCCAGCATTGATGCGCGATCTAGCTATCGAGATAGTCAGGAGGGGATTGATCATCACGTGGTGGACAAATATTAGATTTGAAAAAAGTTTTACGTCTGACCTTTGCAAGCTACTCAGAAGATCGGGATGTATTGCTGTATCAGGTGGTCTGGAAGTGGCATCAGATAGATTGCTTAGTCTGATGAAAAAGGGTGTCACTGTTGCACAGGTAGCTCGAGTTGCGCAGGCATTTGAATCGTCTGGGATCATGGTACATGCATACCTGATGTATGGATTTCCGACGCAGACCGATCAAGAGACAATTGATAGCCTAGAGATGGTAAGGCAACTCTTCGAAGTGGGCGTTTTGAGATCTGGGTTCTGGCATCAATTTGCGATGACCGCTCACTCTCCTGTTGGACTTGATCCTAAAGCTTATCATGTGGTACACGACGGTCCTGACTTCGGTGGTTTTGCAGAGAATGATTATTTTCATATCGACGAGTCAGGTGCTATTCACGAAGCCTATAGCGATGGCTTGAAAACATCGCTATTCAATTATATGCAAGGTGTGGGTTTTGATGTACCCTTGCGAGAATGGTTTGACCACAAAGTCCCCAAGACGTCGATCAGTAATGATTATATCGCAGAATGTCTCCTCGATGATAAAGTGAATCCGATCAAAGACCATGATTTGGTCGTTTGGATTGGCGGAGAACCGATCGAATTGATAGAAGATGAAATATCAGATAATGCTGAGATAATTCTGTCCGACATATCGTCCAATAAATCGATCGTATTGCCGATGGATGTGGCGCATTGGCTAGTTGAATGGATAGAAGAAGCAGCACCAAAACCGGGAATCAATAGCAAAAGGGTAGGAGAGATGCGTACATCATTTATTAAAGCAGGATGTAACGATTTTGATGAATTTATGGCTGGAGAAAGTGGTGCCGAGCTTAGAGAATTAGGAATGTTGATCGTTTAATGCGAGAATGAATGAATGCGAGAATGATTGAATGTGAGAATTCAAAGAACGGATAAACCAAACTACTGCCGCTCTGTTGTATGTAGCAAACATGTGCAGCTTTAGCGGCATAAACAAACTTGTCACCTCTTTAGCGTGATCAACAAACATGTACAGCTTTAGCGGTATCTGCAAACTTGTCACGTCTTTAGCGTGATCTAACAAACATGTGCAGCTTTAGCGGCATCAGCAAACTTGTCACGTCTTTAGCGTGATCAACAAACATGTGCAGCTTTAGCGGCATCAGCAACTCAACAATTTATGAAATACAAAGGCGTAATATTTGACATGGATGGTACATTGATAGACAATATGTCTTATCATGAAGAGTCGTGGATGCAATTCTTGCAAAACCGTGGCGTATTCATGACATCTGAAGAGTTTGACAAAGTGCATAAAGGGACTATCACTGAGGTATTAAGAAAAATTTTCGGTCAAGATTTGGACGTAGCTACGATCAAGAAGATGGCGCATGAAAAAGAATCCTTATATCGTGATATGTATCGGCCGCAGGTAAAAGAGATAGATGGATTATTTGATTTTTTAGAACACCTTCGAAGTACCGATACCAAGATAGCGATGGCCACTATGAGTGATCAGCATAATGTTTCGTTTGTCATGGAC
>JANMMV010000017.1:0-14205 GCA_031373565.1 Saprospiraceae bacterium | reverse complement strand
CGTGTTGGTAAAATTGAAAATAATTCAATTGAAATAGCACAAGGTGATATACTTACTTTTACAAACGAGAATTGTATAGGTACTAAGGATAAGATTTACATGTCATACGAACTATTTGCCAATGATGTACAAGAAGGTGAGAAAGTACTCGTAGATGATGGAAAAGTAGTGCTCGAAGTAGTTAGCACCAACAAAAAAGACGAGGTCAAACTTAAAGTTCTTTTTGGATCGGTACTATCATCAAACAAAGGGGTCAATCTACCCGATACAATGGTGTCACAACCGTCATTAACTGAAAAAGACTTAGCTGATCTTGAATATATCTTAACACAACCTGTAAACTGGATAGCGCTATCTTTTGTGCGTGAAGCCAAAGATATCAAAGACCTTATCAAGCGCATTGCTGCGAAAAAACATTTTGCAAAGGTTATTGCTAAGATTGAAAAACCTGAAGCAATCAAGAATATCAAAGAGATTATCAAAGCATCAGATGCTATCATGATAGCACGTGGCGATCTCGGTGTGGAGATGCCTATCGAGCAACTACCTGCTATGCAAAAGATGATCATCGCTCGATGTATTCAGAAGGCAAAACCTGTAATTGTCGCTACCCAGATGATGGAGTCTATGATCACAAACCCTTCGCCTACCCGGGCAGAGGTCACTGATGTGGCTAATGCTGTGCTCGACGGCACTGATGCCGTAATGCTCTCAGGTGAGACTGCCGCTGGTGCGCATCCTGAACTCGTAGTAGGAGCAATGACCAGGATTATTTCCGAAGCCGAAAAACACTATCAGATGTCTGGGAAACGTCCAAATCCTGACCCATTGTCAAGCACGTTCTTATCTGATGTACTCTGCTTAAACGCCCCGCGCATAGCCGAAGAAGTTAATGCCAAGGCCATCCTTGGACTTACTGTCAACGGATACACAGCATTTAAGATTTCGTCCTATAGACCTAAGTGTGACATCCATATTTTCTCAGACCAAGCCTACATGCTCAATACATTGGCTTTAGTTTGGGGCGTAAAAGGATATCTGTATACTAAATTTACAACTACTGATGAGACGATTAATGATGTCAACGAAATACTAAAAGATGAAGGTATCTTGGAAATCGGCGATATCGTTATTAATACAGGTAGTATGCCACTTCACAAGCGCTTCCGAACTAATATGCTCAAGGTCACGGTGGTAGAGTAAGGCTGCTTTTAAAGCCAGTAAGTATGAATGTTTCAATGTGCGCTTGCTAAGTAATAAGTGATGCCAACAGAAGTGTTAAAGTATATCATCTCATTTTTTACCAAGCCTACTCAAATACCTGTCTTTTGAACTAATAGTATGTAAGATTAGTTATAAAAGCAAGTTTTCAAATATTACATCAAAGTATGAAATTGTTCCAGGTAGGGCGTCATTTACTTTTTACATTAGCATTGTTTTCTCAAGCGATGGTGTACGGACAGACTCCCGTTGAGCCCGATCCCAATGATCCTCGCATGACTGAAGATGATATTGCACTCGAAGACAAATTTGTAAATGCCAAATACAAAGCGCTCATGGGTAAGACCGATGAAGCGATTAAAATCTTAGATACAGTGCGCAGAGCAATGCCATCTAATGGTGCCGTCTTTCTGGAGTTAGCAAAATTGTACAATACCAAAAAGGAATATAATTTTGCCGAGGCAAATCTCAATTCAGCTATTAAACACCTACCAGAAAACATGGCTGTAAGGGAGTTTGAAGCTTCCTTTTATAAACAAATAGGAAGAGATGAAGAATACATTGCTGCAGCGAATAAGCTCATCCAACTTGCACCCAAATCTAACAAATATTACGATCAGCTTTTGAGTTTTTATTTCAACAAGAAAAACTATAGTGCAGCCCTTGAAACAGCAAATCGCTGGGAGATCGCATGTGGAATGACAGAACTCATCGTCAAACAAAAAGCTGCTATACACGAACAAGGTGGCGATATTGAGTCAGCAGTCACAGAGATCAACAGACTTGTTGATAAGTTTCCGACGAATGTCCAATTCTTGAGAGATATCGTTGCATTGTATGAATTGAAAGGCAAAAAACAGATGGCAGTCCCATACCTGCAAAAAATAGTCAGTCTACAGCCTGAAGATAATAATGCAAAGCTAGCCCTAATGGTTTATGGTGACCAAAACGTCAAAAGTGACAGTGATTTTATCGCCATGCTAAGCCCATTGATCAATAGTCAAGAAATCAGTATTGATACCAAAGTTAAGGAACTAATACCACTAGTTTCAAAGCATGCTCAGCGGCCTGATACTACCCTTGGTAAGGATTTGATTAATGTTTGTAATCAACTAATATTACTACACCCCAACGATGCCAAGGCTCATGCAATATATGCCGATGTGCTTATGAATGATGGTAAAACCGAAGCCGCTATTATCCAATATGAAAAGACATTGACGCTCAATAAGCGAAACTATCTCGTCTGGGAGCAATTGATGAAGGGTTTGGATTGGGTCGGTAATTTTGATCAATTAGATAAAACCGCGAGTGAAGCTGTTGAGTATTTTCCAAATAATCCACTCTCTTACTACTACGTCGCCAAAGCTGCCGCAATGAAAAACAACAGTAAAAAAGCGAGTGAATTTCTTGATGAAGCGTCGCTAATAGGCGCTAAGAATGAATGGCTAAATAGCAAGATTATAGGGCTAAGAGGATATCTTTCTTTTGCACAAAACAATCAAACAGAAGCAATCAAATTGTTACAACAATCAATCGATCTCTCGCAGCAAAAAAACGGTGAAGCTTTTGAGTGGCTTGGCGATGTGTATACGTCTAAAGGGCAAATGATGGAAGCAAAGGCTGCATTTGGTATGGCACTGTCTCTTGGTTATAGATCTAATAGCTTGATGTTAAAGATGAAGTAGCTAGAACTTTTTATTTCAATAATTAGCAATTATTTTTTGAGAATATGACATGGTGAATCTGACATCCAAACTGAATAAAGCCTAAAATCAATATGACTATCTCAATTATCATCACTTTATGTGTGCTACTGCTGATAGCGTATTTGTTTGAAGTCTCGTCGCCAAAGACAAGGATACCTACAGTGATCTTATTATTGCTTCTGGGCTGGGCTGTAAGAAGAGCCACAGATATTTTTATGATCGATATGCCAAATCTAGAGCCTATTTTACCTGTATTGGGTACGGTCGGACTGATCATGATTGTGCTCGAAGGATCGCTTGAATTGGAGTTAAATAAATCGAAGATACCTACGATCATCAATTCTGCGATTATCGCTTTTTTACCCATCATCCTTTTTAGTTTTGGGTTAGCATGGGCTTTTAAATATTTCGGGGACATTCCTATCAAAATAGGTTTGGCTAATGCGATACCACTATCCGTCATTAGTAGCGCTGTTGCGATCTCTAGTGCAACTAATTTTGCCACTAGAGAGCGCGATTTTGTGACTTTCGAGAGCAGCTTGTCAGATATTTTTGGTGTGGTTTTATTTAATTTTATCATACTCAATGAAGTAATAGATGCGGTTGCTGTCGGTTTTTTCTTTACCGAAATAGTCTTGATGTTAGTCATCGCATTTCTGGCGAGTGTCGGATTAGCCTACTTACTGGGAAGGATCAAGCATCATATTAAATTCGCTCCGATTCTTATTATGATCTTGTTGATATATAGTGTTTCGAAAATCTATCATCTTCCTGGGCTTGTTTTTATCATGATATTTGGGATTTTTATAGCTAACCTTGATGAATTTCTGGATAAAAAATATTTTCAAATACTCCAGACTGAGATCTTGAATCGAGAAGTTAAAAAATTTAAAGAACTGACTTCTGAGTTCGTGTTTTTGATACGCTCGCTTTTCTTTATTTTGTTTGGATTCTTTATTGAGACTACAGAACTGTTCAACCAAGAAACGATGATGTGGAGCATCGGTATAGTATCTGGTATTCTAGTGCTTCGATTGGTTTTGTTGCTGGTTTTCGCTCAGCCGATTTTACCCTTACTGTTTATCGCACCACGTGGATTGATTACGATTTTGTTATTCTTATCGATCCCTGCAGATCAGATGATAACACTGGTCAATAGATCTCTTATCATTCAAGTGATCGTTTTGACTGCGTTGGTGATGATGGTCGGATTGATGTTTTATAGGAATAAAGAGGCAAAAATAGAAGAGAAACCTGCTGTCTAATAGTCACCGTTTGTAACTTTTAGAAATCTCGATGCGCAATGAAGAAATAGACCTTTCGCACCAATGTACCTTTATTTGGCAGCATGAGAGAAATTTATACCTGTCCTCTTCTCACTATACCATTCTCGTTATCAGATCATCAACCACTTGTATTAATCCCGGCTGCTTCCCTACTTCTATACTTCCTAATCGATCATCGTAGCCTAGGGATTTTGCACCATTAAGCGTAGCCCAAGTAAGGACAGTTTCTAACGGTAGGTAGGATTGGTATCTCAGGATGGTCTTAATTTCGTCCCAAATGGATAGTTGCCAGTTGGAAGTAAGGCTGTCAGTGCCTATCGTAACCGTTGCTCCTGTATCTAAGAAAGCTTGATAATCAGGCAAACGATTTTCGATGTAAAGATTGGCATTGGGGCAAGTAGCCCAATACGTGTTTTCGCTCCAGTGCTGCGCCGATATGATATCACCGCGCGTTGTCATCGTATTATGTACAAACAGGGTGCGACTTGCAGGATTCATATGCGTCATGGCGTAATAAATAGATGTCTGACCAGTAGGTTCGAAATGATCTAATGATGCTCCAAAACCAGTGAAAAAATCCCTAAAAGTGCCGGTTCCGTCCATAAATAATTGATTCTCATGCGGCGTTTCTTGGTTGTGAATACTTATAGTGCTTCCAGATGGATTTGCATTTTTTATATAAGCAAAAAGTCCCGGTGTTACAGTATACGGTGCATGAGGGACAAAGGTCTTTTTGTTGTGACCGTGATCGCTTTGGGCATCGAATACGGCTTCGTACTGCGCTATGGTGGTAACGGTATTGCTCGGTTGAAGAAAATCAAACATTTCTACGAAAGTATGGTAGTCAATTTTGCTCAGACTTTTGACAACTGCCGTATCTGTTTTATTGGAAATATCGCCTACCGCTACAATACCATTTCTATGCATTTCTGCGTCGCCATCGACAATGGCCGCGTCAATCGCTTCTTGCGCTATATCTCTATATCCAACCACTGTTTTGAGAAATGGCAATAGCCCCGTTCCTGTTGGAGCCATGCCTTTCATATGCGAAAGCTCTAGGTGACAGTGTACATTAATGAAGCCAGGAATTAGTATGCCATCGACTATTTTGAGAGACGCAGCATCATGCAATTCAAGATTTTCAATCGCAAGTATTAATCCATTATCATCGGTGATTATGACCTTATCATCATGAAATTGTTGGTCATTCAGAAATGTCTTTTTAGAATAAAATTTCTTCATTTTTTTGATTTCGTTTTGATATGAATGTCATGATTTTTTAAGATCCATGGTGATTAATCCATTCTTGATTCTAGGTTCAAACCAAGTACTTTTTGGCGGTAAGCTAAGCTGATTATCTGCGACAGTAACGATATCATGTATATCTATCGGATACATAAAAATACCAATTTGATTGTCGATCAGGTTTACTTGTTTTGTTAGTATTGCTGTGTCATGTGTCCCATCAATATAAGATAGTTTTGGAGAAGCTGTCACGTCTTCTATACCAAGTATCTCTCCTAATATGTAAGTATTGATCCACTGAACATCTAGCTTAACGACTTCATTATCATGGTTTTGTATAATATTTTTCTTCCATTGACATAACCAAGATTTGTTTTGGCTATGGATTGCAAAATGATATTTTTCGGTCGGAAGATGTAAAGCAGAAATCGCATCGACCTGGGCAAAATTGGCTAATTTTTTTATTAAATCATCTATTGTCATATCATCTGTCAACTGTACTAGCCTATGATAAGCATGTACTTTGAGCGTACCTAAATCCGTAAATAAACACATGATTTTGTCTTGACGGCCATACCGCTTCCATCGTGACAATGCTGTCGCAATTCTATGATGTCCATCTGCGATGTAAGCCGCCTTGATTTGATCTTGGAACTGATCTTTCAAAAAAGCAATATCATATAAATCTTCAATTAACCACAATAGATAATTTTCACCTTCTGACGACATTTTAAGAATAGGTTTCTTTGTATCTATAAATTCATTGATCCAAGTTGTAATCGATTTTGGTTGGTCGTAGGCTAATAGAACTGGCTTGATCATCGCCTTTCGCTTTGACAACAGTTGGCTCATCTGCGACTCTTTGGCGATAATTGTCTGCTCATGACTCAGTATATTACCGTCGATAATCTCATGAATATCAAGCCCTGCTACAATACCAATAAGTGGATATTTGCCTTCGATTTTGTAGATGTAAAAACCGGGGCCTTGTTTACTTGTGAAAACTTTTTGCTTGACAAAAAGGGTGAATTGATTAGAAACTGCCTCAAAAAATTCTTGATCACTCATAGGCAGATTAGGTTTAGGAAATCTGGCCGTAAATGGATGAATGATCATATGAGATGTTTAGTTTGTGACGAAATTAGTCATTTTATGACAATAGATATTAAAAAATGTTCGGTACAGGGTTTAACTATTTCACTTAGTGAAAATTAATCACACAATTTTGGTCCCTATGACCAATTTGACGCTTGGAACTGTTTGAGCCGTATAAATGCCCCAATTTTTAGCGCAAATATTTTCAGTATTAACTTTTGCCTTAAAATTGGGAGAGTTCGTTGCGCATAAATCAAGACATCATTAGTGTGAGATACTATGTTAAAGCGAGTTTTCAAGCGGATAGATCTTAATGCGAAGCGTCACAAAGTTTGTTTTACTTTTCGCCGTACTGAGTGTGTCGGAGTGCCAGCAATGGGAAAAGTAAAAGGCAGTTGCGGCTTAAACGACAAAGTCAAATTTAATTTAGAATGATTTAAACTACATCGCAATAGTATAATAAAACAAATTGATACTATGACAATTGTGCACACTAAAAACGAAAACGCACAAAGTAGGTACATTGAACTGCTTATTTTAGAAAATGCCCAGTCGGTTTTAGAGCCCCCTTTTTCTTCCTCCTTCTAATTTCCAATTTTGAGATTTTAAATAGCTGCCGCCCTCCTTAATCTATCATTGATCGCAATGCCCAGATCTACTTCCGGTAGCAATTGAGTATATATTGTGTCGACTTGGCAAGTATCAAGATATCGCATACCAGCAAAAAGATTATGGGCAGCATCTTCAAATCTACCAGTCGGAGCTAGAACTACTTGATGATGCATGGGTATCCCCGGCACAAATTGGCGGTAAGCCATAACACCTACGTTTTCACCTTTCGGTATATCATTGATATTTTCTACGATCACAAACGGCTTGCTAGGCGCATAATGATGCGTCAGCATTCCCGGCGCATCGGGATTGGAAGCGGAGTAATCTTCGACTATGATCGTTCCGATGACCTTTTGAATTTGTTCGATAGTTAAACCACCTTTGCGGTAGACATGTATCTCACCGTTATCTGTCATACCTACGATGGTGCTTTCGATGCCTATTTCACATGGGCCGCCATCCAAGATGTAGCACAATTGACTGCCCAATTGATCAGCTACATGCTGCGCTGTCGTCGGTGAGATGTATCCAAATGGATTAGCACTCGGTGCTGCCAGCGGAAAATCTAATTTAGCCAACAGAGCCCTGGTGAGATCATGGGCAGGAACCCGAACCGCAACATACCTGGAACCCGAAGTAACGACATCAGGAATGATAGATTTTTTTTCTAACAATAATGTCAATGGGCCAGGCATATAAGCTTCTGCTAGCCTTCGCAGTGGCTCGGGTACACTGACGACATATCTATCTACTAGGTCAAATGAGGAGATATGAATGATCAATGGATCGAAGCTCGGTCTTTTTTTGATACGAAATATCTTAGTTACCGCATCGATATTGAGCGCATTGGCGGCAAGCCCATAGACTGTCTCAGTAGGAATGGCCACTGCTTCACCCTTGATCAGTAGGGAAGCTGCTATATCTATATTGCGTCCAGTAAATGACAAATCATACATTTTATAGTGATTAAAAATCAAATTATTCTAGTTGAGATATTTGGCTACTATTGGTACTCTGCGACCTACACCAAATGCCTTGGAACTTACCCTAAGCACGGGCGCTGTTTGATGCCTTTTGAATTCGTTGATGTTTATCATCCTACAGATTCGTCTCACAAGATCCGCATCAAATCCCATATCTATGATCTCTTGTGGCCCTTGACGTAGCTCGATATACTGATATAAAATTTGATCGAGAATATCATAATCTGGTAGACTATCACTGTCTTTTTGACCCGGGCGCAACTCAGCTGAAGGTGGCTTGACGATTGAGTTTATTGGAATATATTCTTCATCTTTGTTGATGTATCGTGCCAACTCATACACTTCGGTCTTGTAAATATCTGCTAGCACTGATAAACCGCCACAAAGATCACCATACAATGTTCCATAACCCACAGCCATCTCACTTTTGTTGGTCGTATTGAGCAGGATGTATCCAAACTTGTTGGACAAAGCCATATTAAGAATACCGCGTACACGCGCTTGGATGTTTTCTTCAGTAACATTAAATGGCTTGTCACCAAAGATCGGTGAAAGTTTTTCCATAAACGAGTCATACATGTCTTTGATCGGAATTATGTCATAACCTATGCCCATCTTCTCCGCCAATGCGCGCGCATCATCTACTGAATGACCCGTCGAAAATTGTGACGGCATCAATAGCACATGCACATTCTCAGGGCCCAAGGCACGTGCAGCCATCACAGCCGTAACCGCTGAATCTATACCTCCAGATAATCCAAGTATCGCTTTACTAAATCCTAACTTTCTGAAGTAATCTTTGATACCCAAGATCAGCGCATCATGAATGAGCACGATTTTTTCTTTGGGCTGTTCTCTATTTACGCCACCTTTTTCTACTTCTGACAACTCATAATGCCTGATAACTTCTTCAAAATAGGGCATCTCATCATAAAGCTGGCCATCTGCCGACATCACTATCGATCCACCATCAAATATTATCTCTGTCTGCGAACCCACAACATTAGCATAAAACATTGGAATACCGTATCGCTCGACGTTTGATCTTACTACTTTGATGCGTGATGCCGCATGATTGTAATCAAATGGCGATGCGGACAAATTGATCATCAAATCTGGTTTTTCCTTCATCATCTCAT
This sequence comes from Saprospiraceae bacterium, assembly GCA_031373565.1. Lineage (GTDB taxonomy): Bacteria > Bacteroidota > Bacteroidia > Chitinophagales > Saprospiraceae > OLB9. The sequence continues at coordinate 4,915 of JANMMV010000017.1, read as the reverse complement.
CCATTGGTATTACCGTGTACAAAGGGTCATCTGTGCCAACATCCCATATATCTTCGCAGACAGTGATGGCAATTCTTTTGCCCTTATAGACAATTGTATTCCAAGACTTGGATGGCTCAAAATACCGATATTCGTCAAACACATCGTACGTCGGTAGTAAGGTCTTGTGCTGTGCAAAAACTACCTTCCCATCTGCTAAAAAATAGGCAGAATTAAATAGGCTTTTGCCTTCTGGCATCGGATTACGGCTCGGTGATCCTATGATGATCGCAATATCGTGCGCATAAGTACACAGTATTGCTATCGTCTCATCTGCTAATCGTATAAAATCATCAAACTCCAGAAAATCCCTTGGTGGGTAGCCGCAGACTGACAACTCGCCGAAAACAACAATATCTGATCCGGCCGCTTTTGCTACCAAGATGGCTTCTATCATTTTAGCTTTGTTGCCTTCAAAATTACCCACATGATAATTCTGCTGCGCGATGGTAATTTTCATAAACCAATGTTTAGATTAGGAGACACGAAAGTACGGTTTTTTTGTCTATTGAAATGTATGCAATAAATGATATTGGGTTAATTATTATGTGGGCGATGCCTGCGGCCCCTGCTCTGCACCACTAGGCCCTTTCGCTTTCAGCTTCGGGCTACTCCATTCTGTCGTATGGTTTCGATCATTATCGCTTAAAAGAGACCGGTATATCTACTTGAGAAGTGATTGGTTCTGTTCTCCCGTTGAAGACTAACCAAATTAATTTGGCAATATAGCCTGTTTACATCCAAGTTTTACTATTCAACTCCACCTCGTAGATATATCTGTCGAGCATATATTTACCTTCAGTGTATGGTATATAAGCAACACCTATTTGACCAGCAGCAGTGACGAAGTTGATATTGCATAGTGAATTTCTACGTTGAAAAGGGCTTTGCAATAGTTTGATCGCTTGAATTTTGTAGGTTGGCAACAAGGCATATTTACCATCGATAAATCCACCTTTGATCCAGATGTGGTCATCATCGTAACCATATCCTGATTTTCTAAATCTGACAAAACGAGTGATAATCATCCAAATCCCAAAAAGACTAATAAAGACGATAGATTTGTAAGAAATGAAGAAGTAGGCAATACTACTTAACACGATACTCAGAACAACGATAATCGTGGAGAACCTTGTAAAATAAGAATAATCAATACTCTTTTGTGGTAGTTTTTCGATATCTTTTCTATCAAACAGCGTAGATGTAACTAGATCGATTTGATCCCTATTCATACCAGGGATCATGATCTTTTGCTTACTTTTAAGCGCATCGCTAGATGCTTGATGAAGGGTCATTTCGGAGATGCCGATGCTTCGCTGTAGCAAGTTTTGTGACCACTCTATATACTGAATTTTATGATCTTGAGCAGAAACTTCTTTCTTTGTTAATAGCCCCGCGACCATTTTAAATCCTCGAGATGTTCTAAAAAAACGTAGATCATAATGTCGTACGACTGCCCCAACTAACGAGATCATTATAGAAATAATCACTATGATCATCGTTAGCATCATTATGCTATTAAAGTTAAATATAGACGAATCCACATCTTCGTAGCTTTCTTGAAAATCTAAGCCCATATCATCCAGCATATTGAATATCCAAGCCCCAAATGCGATGATGAGCCAGCTTGATCGCAAGTGATTTGACGTGATGCCTATCCGCCATAATTCACCAGTATCTATGTGCATGATCTCTTTTTGCTCAGCTAAACCCGTTTGAGCACGTTCTTGATTTTCGGAATTATCATTTTGAATCGCAATGGTGCTTTCTTCCTTCTTATGTATCAAAAGATCACGAAGACCCTGCGCAATATCTAAATCAATGGCGGCGAGTTCAAACTCCGTTTTGTCTCCACCAGCGGTGTCCACTTTCACCTTGGTCACACCAAAAAGTCGATGTATTAGTGACTGCTCTGAATCTATCGTTTGGATTTTGGTAAAAGGAATGGAGATTCGTTTTCTGCCGATAATACCTGTTTCGAGTATGAGCTCGTCTTCGTCAATGTAGTAATAAGTCTTAAAAAAGTTGATAATACTGTACACACAAGTCAATAGTGCTGCACCAATGACAAAATAGATGATTTGATCTGTTTTGTTCTTTGCGCCACCTATGAATATCACTGCCACGGCAGGCAAAATCTGACGTGTAACGGACCAAATTGTTTTGCCTAATATAGTGATAATCGCGATGTAGGATTGCCGCTGGGGTTGACTAAAATCGAGATTACTCATACTCATCAACACTTATTTTGCCTGATACAAAATTCTTCAGCTTAGCTGCAATATCTTTATCAAGTCCATCGATACTCACATCACTGCTGCTCCCGCCGGCTGTGTATACTGTCAAGCTCGACAAACCCATCATACGGCTTATCGGACCTTGGCTTACCTCGCAGTGTTGAACTCTGTTGAAAGGTACTACAATTGTACTCTTAAAAATGACACCTTCTTTGTAAACCAAATCATTCTCACGGATCGCATAGCCTGTATTTTCAAAATCTTTTATTACCAAGTACACCCACGGAAGACCAACAAGTGCAAACCCCGCTATTACTAGTCCGAGTATCGGCATTTCAAAAAGCATTCGCTCCACGATCCATCCAGCGCCTACATACAAAGCCGCTAATATACCTAAGATGATACTTACAGTGATGATCGATACTTTCTTATATCTTGGATCGATACCTGTAAAATTGATTTGATCTATCGATGGCAAATCTTCGACTTGCACTTGCGGGTTAGGGTGATACACTATAAATACTTATTTAAGTAAGTCAAACACTATTTTTGTATCAAAGTTATAATATTAACAATTTATGAAACCAGTTTTACTTTAATTATCTCCGATTTGCTGTAAATTTGAGCTAAGTTCTTCATTATCTTTAATTAAGAATAATGCCATTATTTTAGTTTGGGCAACTTCTTGCTACGTATTTGCACTATATCTTAAACAACAATCGAATTGAGTTATGACGCGCCTCCTTATTATCAGTATCGTATCATTCCTTAGTAACTTTGCGCTTAGCCAGTGCTCATGCGATGATTGTCCAGAGCCCATTATTTATAATACACCAACCTTTGCCACTACTCAGGTAAATGGATCAACTAATGATGTACTGGGTGTTAATAGTCAGGCAATTTGTCAAGTCTGTGTTGATTTTCAGCATCAAGCCCCTATTGAAATGTCATTGCGGTTAATAGCACCGAATGGTTCTTTTTCTGATTTTATGGTAGGTCAGCCCATATCATGTGGTGCATTTAAGCAGTTTGATATTTGTTTTGTGCCATGTACACAAACGGCATTTCCTGACCCTGGAAAAAATGCAGTTTGGACAAGTAATGATAATTGGGATGCAGGTCCATATACTGGATCATATTATCCCGAATTAGGTTGTATCGAGACGGATCTCACAGGTACTATTAATGGAACGTGGACAGTCCAGCTCAACGATGTAGTAGCAGTCTGTGATGGTAATTTTTTCAATTTTACGATCACATTTGCCGATGCTGCTGGTCTTGATTGTCAATCTACATCTGGATGTGCATTTGTACCACCATGTCTTGCGGAAGGTGGCGTAATCCCTTCGACACCTTTGACAGCTTGCCAAGGTAGTCCACTTTTAAATCTCAACCTGACCCCGTCTTTCCCTTTAGGCAATCAACCTCCTGCTCCTGAATATTTATATACTTATGTAGTTAGCTCGGGAGGCGTGATTCAATCTTATACAACCAATACTAATTTAACAAGTTTCCCAGCAGGAATTTACGAAATATGTGGTTTGTCGGTTTTAGCCACCGATCTATCTTTATTACCTCCTCCTAATGGATCAAATAGTATAGCGACTATTATTACAGGCATTAGTAACGATGCATATTGCGCTGATCTATCAAATGACTGCAAAACCATCGAAATAGTTGCTCCGATAACAATAGATTTTGTAGGTCCAACTCAAGTATGCGCAGGTCAAGAAGTTACGCATTCAATAGCCAATTACAATCCTGATTTAGAACCATACACAGCCTTTATTTCTGCTGGTTCTTTTCTTCAATTTATTCCACTAGGGATGGGGACTTACTCCGTTATTTGGTCTGATGCTATTCCTACAGGTAATATTTGCGTGAGCGCTACAAACGAATGTGGACCTGTCCAAGACTGTATTGCGATAAATGTGAGTTCGCTTCCTGATGTAACCATCACAGGTGATCTAAGCGTTTGCCCTAATCAACTTTCGACATATACTTTGACACCATCTTTGGCAGCAGGTCAAACTTATGATATCTCCATAACTGGCGGTACTTTATCATCACTCACAGGTAACCAGTTAAGTGTCTTGTGGGCTGACCAAGCAATCGGTGAAATTTGCGCAAGCATAGTTTCTACGACAAACTCGTGTGAAGGGGACGAGATCTGCATTGATATTAGCTTTATTGATATTGATATTCCTCTGATAGTTGTTAGTGACGTGTGTAAAAATGACCAAGTTACCTATGTTGCTACTCCGCTCGATGTTGATATACTTACTTACAATTGGACTGTGACAAATGCCACGATAGTTAATAACAATGGTGAATCCGTCACTATTTCTTATCCCAATACTGGTCTAGTAGAAATTTGTTTGGAGGTCATAACACAATGTGGTCCGATTTCTATACCGTGCTATCAATTAAATGTTATTGACTTGCCTAATCCTGACATACAGGTCGGTGGTCCTTTTTGTGTCGGTGTACCTTTCAATGTATCAGCCGTAGTATCCAATGGAACTTCATTTATTTGGTCTTCTGATGGGGGGAGCAATGTTGTTTTTTCGGATCCATTTTCTCCTTCAACAACGGTAACAGTTTTAAATCCGGGTACCTATCTATTCAATTTTCAAGAG
>JANMMV010000865.1:0-9302 GCA_031373565.1 Saprospiraceae bacterium | reverse complement strand
GATCATCAATACTTGATCGAAAGTCACATTGGCACCTGCAGTGGCTTCTAACTGGTGGACGAAGATCTCTTGACCCTCAGTCACTTTGAATTGTTGACCAGCTATAATTACGATTGCAATCATGTGAAAAAATTTTGTTTGTTTAAAAATGGCCACAAAGATAAGGATTCAAAGACATGTAGCCAAAATATTTATCGAATATTTGATTCGTTTTTGGTGTTTTTTAGCATTTAGCTCAGAATTGGGTACTTTAATGGTGCTTTTACCCCAATTTAACGTCCATCTCTCTACATACAGGACGATATCTTATCGTTTTTGTGAGCGTAGTTTGGGCCATCCCACAAGAAAATAGATGGCTATTTTGGACAATAAGTTCTAAAATGACGCAATTTCTCATGCCGACAAGCAAACTTGCAATATAGAAAAGTAGTACCTTTGGATATAATTTCCAACTAGGTTCTCCAACTGTAATGTTACTAAAGTTTTAAAAATTTCTAACTTCTACTTTTAAAAAAAATGCAAACCAAAGTAAGTTTTTCTTGGCCACAGTTTAATGTAGGACCCGATTGGACGTTATTCCTAGATAGAGATGGTGTCATCAATCACCGTATTCCGAATGATTATATCAAGACTTGGGAAGAGTTTCGTTTTTTGCCAGGCGTACTGGATGCATTAGGGATTTTTTCTCTCTACTTCTCTCGAATTTTTATTGTCACAAACCAAGCTGGAATCGAAAAGGGAATAATGACCCACGAATCGCTAAAAGAGATACACGACCAGATGCTAGAGTATATCACATACAATGGAGGTAGGGTAGACGAGATCTATTATTGCCCATTTACAGCACTTTCGGATCCACTTTGCCGCAAACCTAACCCTGGGATGGCGCTGGAAGCGAAGAAAGATTTTCCAGAGATTAAATTTGAGAAATCGGTCATGATAGGAGACTCGGATAGTGATATTGTTTTTGGCAATAATCTCGGTATGCGTACGATCTTGGTGGGTCGGAAGGCCGATAACAACTTTGGCTCCTTGAGATCGATACCCGACTGTCGATTGGACTCGATGGCCGATTATGCTACTTATTTGCATGGGAAGTGATGATTGATTTTTGAAGTACGTTGCTTAACTTTCAACATACCTATAAATTATCCACTATTTTTGAGACATTTGCACCCGCTTATGACAAAGAATAATACATACAAAATAAAAGAAATCTACTATACCATCCAAGGTGAGGGCTATCATACTGGCCGAGCTGCTGTATTTTGTCGAATGTCCGGTTGTAATTTATGGTCTGGACTTGAGAAAGATAGGGATTCCGCCATCTGCAAGTTTTGCGATACAGACTTTTGGGGTATGGACGGTCGCAACGGCGGGAAATACACTGCCGATGATCTTGCACAACAAATTATCGCACTTTGGCCATCGAATGCGGCACGACCTTTTGTCGTTATCACTGGTGGCGAGCCCGCACTTCAGATCGACGAAGCGCTAGTTGAGGCTTTTCATGATCAAAATATCGAGATCGCTATTGAGACTAATGGTACATTGGCTTTGCCAGAAGAGATTGACTGGGTCTGCGTGAGTCCAAAGGCTGACACAAGTATCATAGTAACCAAAGGCGATGAACTAAAACTCGTTTACCCACAGGTGGAAAATCAGCCACTGCAATACGAGCACCTAGATTTTAAGCATTTCTACCTGCAGCCGCTTGATGACAATCACCAAACGGATCATGTGCAGGCTTGCATGACATACGTACGTGCTCACCCACAATGGAAACTAAGCCTACAAACACATAAGTTGTTGGGTATAGATTGAGCGTCACTAGTTTTTTTGAATGCTATCAGCTAATAGCCTGTTTATTAGAAAGTTTGAAGTATATTTGTATCATAGAATTGCGCAAGATTGCGGATATCTCAAGGTACTTGCTATATTTGAAAAAAAGACCGAGGCTATTTTGACTGACGACATCAAACCTGCTACTTTCGGTATATTATATGACGACTTGGAGAATCCGATGAAAGGCGGGACTGGGCATACTATGCATGTTTGCGAACAAAATCGCATTCCAATCATAGACCAAAGAACATGGCTCAAGTGGCCGAAAGAATTGCGTGACATAACACAAGTTGTTATGGGGATACCTAAAAATGAGTTAGCCATCGCAATAGAAAAATGTTGAATAGCCACAGTAGTAACGACTTTGTAAATACATACCTAGAAATCTCGAAACGATTTAGATAAAAATATAAATATGATCAAATACGCATCCATTTTACTTGTACTTAGCTTATATCCAAATTCAAACATGCAAAAGATGTATACTTTCTCCACGCAAACGAACATCAAAGAGTGGTATATTGTTAACGACGGGGTGATGGGCGGTATATCCAAAAGTTCGTTAGCGCTAACGGATGCCGGACATGGTCAATTTTTAGGTCACGTTTCATTGGCGAATAACGGTGGATTTGCTTCTATACAATTGAACAAAACGATAAAACTAACAGATGCTAAGAAGTTCATTGTTTTGCGTGTAAAAGGCGATGGCAAGGCTTATGAATTCAGGTTGAAGGGTGATATATCGCAGTATGAGTCGTATGTGCACCGATTTGCGACTTCAGGGGAATGGCAAAGTATAAAGTTAGAGATCAGTGAATTTTACCCGCAGTTTCGAGGGCGCAAATTGAACATCTCGAATTTCAATTTTGATACCGTAGAACAATTGAGCTTTTTGATCGCCAACAAGCAAGAAGAAGACTTTAATTTATTGATTGATTGGATAGGATTGGAGTAGATTACGCAAATGAAAGTACGACTTTTGAGAAGGATAAAGTATTTGGACAGTTAGAAAAACTAGCGTGTTGTGGTTGAATTTTTATCTCCAATTACAACCTGCATTCCTTATACGCATTGGCTTGCAGCTTGGATTCACAATGCAAACTAAGCCTATAAACACATAAGTAATTGGGTATAGATTGAGCATGACCAATTATTTAGAAAAATATCGGCTAATGGCTTGTTTATTAGGAAGTTAGTAGGTAGATTTGTATCCTAAACTAGCGCAAGATTGTGTAAGTTCAAACGTCATCCTTGACGACATTGGACATGACATTTGCAAAGTCATTGGGGGATAGGCCGCAGTTACTTCGAGAAGAAAAACTACAGGAAAGATTACAAACAAACATAAACACAAACACGCCGACAGAAATGAAACGTATTTTTTACACCTTGATAGTTACATCAATTATTTTTTTGTCAGCTTGCACTAAGCCGACGGAAGCGTGCTTTACTTTTTCACCGACGACAGTAACGCCAAACACAACAGTAACTTTTGACGCTTCGTGTTCTGAAAACGCTGCTTACTTTGACTGGAACTTTGGCGACAACACAGTAGACACGAGTGTCACTTCGTTGACAGTTACGCATAAATATACTTCCGTTGGACAATTTACCGTGACACTTAATGCAAATAGAAAAGACGGAACGACATTAGGTAAAAATCATCCGACAATAACACAAGTTATTACAGTTCAGTAAAATCACATTACTGTCAAAAAAAAGCACAAATTGCTACTAGCAAAGTTTACGTGTTGTGCGGAGACCTACGTGCACCAATATGGGTGGAAATTCCTGCTAGAGCTATTTATTGAGTGCGTCATTGTGAGAAAGCCTAATGTGACTCGTCCTGAAAAAACTGTAGCCATAAGTATCGTTTTTAAAGAGCATTTGAATGTGCATTGTAGATAATACCAACAATGAAAATGCTCTCGCCTTATCCGATATGTCAGAGGCCAAATATGGCGGTATCAAGTTGCATCATCTTCTATCGAAATCAGATTTATCTAAAAATCTAAATATCCCGCCTATTTTTAATATAAAAAACCTAAATTTGGATCGGATTTGAAATAACGTCAATCAGGATTAGCATCAAAAAGGAAAGCGTTACGATCATCACTAGCAGCGCATGGACAGCCATAGCGGCAACGCCTTGTATAGTTGATAAATACAAAGGCCGGTTAATAGGTGATCGGGTGTAATAAATCGGCATTTATCAACTTTCCATCGTATAAAAGCATTGACGAGAACAGAAAACATAAGATTATCTAACAACAACTAGTTTTACCAATGAAGCAAACAATTTTAGGAGCAGGTGGAGCCATAGGCATTGAACTTGCAAAAGCATTACCAACCTATACTGCTGACATACGACTTGTGGGACGCAATCCGAAGAAAGTAAACGCAACAGACCACTTGTTTCCGGCTGACCTGACAGATCGAGACCAAGTTTTTAAAGCAGTTGAGGGCAGCCAGGTAGTTTATTTAATGGTTGGCTTTGACTACAACACAAAACTTTGGCAACAAATGTGGCCACCTCTTATCAAAAATGTCATAGACGCCTGCATTCATCATAAAGCTAAGCTTGTGTTTTTTGACAATGTCTACGCTATTGGTGGCGACAACGTAAACCACATAACCGAAAATTCCCCAATTAGCCCAACAAGTAAAAAAGGAGAAGTAAGGGCAGCAGTTGATAAGTTGATCTTAGACAGTATTGAAAAAAGAGATCTACATGCAATTATTGCTCGCTCTGCCGACTTTTTTAGTGGTGTGAAGGACAAAAGTATTTTAATGAATACTGTTTATGATAACTTGGCTAAGGGGAAAAAAGCGCAATGGTTTTGTAATGCAAAAGTAATTCACAGTGTGAGCTACACACCAGATCTTGCAAAAGGAACTGCCATATTAGGAAATACGGAAAGCGCTTACCAAAAGGTTTGGAACCTACCGACTGATCCACAAAAGATTACAGGCGAAGAATGGATTAATTTATTTGCAACAGAAATGAAAGCAAGCAACAAATATCAAGTTTTACCGGGATGGGGTTTAAAAGCAATCGGGCTTTTTGTTCCTATCTTAAACGAAATGTATGAAATGCGGTACCAGTATGACAGAGATTATTATTTCGACAGTTCAAAGTTCAACAAAGAATTTAACTATACCCCGACAACCAATGCGATGGCGGTAAAACAGACGGTAGAACAATTGACAACAAAGCATGCCAGCGTATAGCGTTATTTATAGGTAAGCATATCAGACAAGCTACGAAAATGGAACAGAATGACTAACTTTGAGAAAAAGTAAATGAATATATACCTTGCTCTCACCATTTTAATTTGCTTATCAGCTGGTTTTGCATACGTGAACCAACGATTTTTGAAACTGCCATTTGTAATAGGACTGTTTTTATTGTCAACTGCTTTATCCTTATTGGTGATCAGCTCTAAATTGTGGCTAAACATTCCCTTAGAAGAAATTAAAACATACATAGAACTTGCTAACATTGACAAAATTGTCCTTAAATATTTACTAGGTTTTTTGCTTTTTGCAGGTGCATTGCATACCAATTGGAACAGCCTTAAGCAGCAGATAAGACCGATAGCCACTTTTGCTTTAGGTGGCGTTTTGCTTTCCACAATTATTATCGCTGTTCTATTTTATGGCGTTACTCAAATGTTCGACTTAAATATTAGCTTTATCTATTGCCTGATTTTTGGAGCGTTGATATCACCTACTGATCCAATCGCTGTCTTAGGAATTTTGGCCAAGGCTAATGTTCCAAAAAAGACAGAATATACCATTGTGGGTGAGAGTTTATTTAATGACGGTGTTGGCGTAGTTGTATTTATGGCATTGTTAGACACGTTGAGCACCGGCGAATTTAGCTTTTCCCATATCGGACTTTTATTTATGCAAGAAGCTGTAGGTGGAATCTTAATGGGACTACTATTGGGCTACTTTCTTTACTTACTTTTAAAATCAATTGACCATTATCAAACAGAAATTTTATTGACACTTGCTTTTGTAATGGCAGGATATACTTTTTGTAATTATTTACATCTTTCAGGAGCATTGTCAATGGTAGTAATGGGTTTAATGGTAGGAAATTTTAGACAAGACATTGCGATGAGCGACACTACACAAGAGTATGTTCATAAATTTTGGGAATTGGTTGACGTTGTTCTCAATGCAGTTTTATTCATTTTAATTGCTTTTGTTCTCATTGTAATCGACTTCAATAGTCAGTATATATGGGTCGGGCTCATTGCCGTTTTTATAGTGTTGCTTTCAAGAGTAATTATTGTTTATCTGCCACATTTATTGTTCCCAGAACTTTTGAATCTAACAAACAAAGAAGCTAAGATTATTAGTTGGGGTGGTTTGCGAGGTGGGCTTTCATTGGCATTGGTAATTTCGTTACCAGATAGCGAAACACGGGGCACTCTTTTAATTGCAACCTATTTTTGTGTGCTATTCAGCATCATAATACAAGGCTTGACAATTGAAAGACTTGCAAAACGAGCCTAACAAGATGGATGGCGATTACAGCTAGGTTTTCCACGCTAAGGCGTGGCAGGCTGTTTGGCACGAAGTGCCTAGAATGAAATCAATGATCGATGACACCATATATACAAATTAGTCATCAATTTTAGATAATCATTACACATGTCTGGGCACATATTTCTACCCCCTTCAAAAGTTTTAGAAAGGTGACAAACTGAACATATGACTGATTAGGAAGTGAAGAAAAAGGCATCACATGAACGCCTTTTTCTAATGTGTATCAATCATTACCGATGAATAATCATGACAATTTTAGTCCTTACCATCTTCGACTATGTCCCATTCGAAATCTCCATCACAGACCGTGTCGTCAAAACTATACTCAGAATCATCTTCAAAAATTAAATGAATCGTCGCTTCTACATCAGCATGAAGTCCTTCACAGTCAAAGTCCAGCGTGATAGACTCTCCCGGCGTCAAAATTTCGTCTTCGTCCATGATATCACCACTGTCACCTACATGGATTTCATCGATATCAGTGCCAGTTTTATTGGTTATCGTCAATTCTTCGCCCACTTTGGCTTTTTTGAATGCTGTCGCGGTAATGAGTCCACTACATAGGATAAGACCAAAAACAAACAATTTTACTACTTTCATTTTTTAAAATTTTGGGTGTTATATACTAAATTAATATGATAATGCAAATATACAATTTTCAAAAATATTCTACTTACTAATTGTTAAATATTTATTGATGACAAATAAATTTAATTTTTAAAGTTGCTGTATCATTTTTAGTACGCTTATTTATGCGAGATTTCTGACGATCTAAGACTTAAATACAATACTTGCTATGTATGCATTTACCGGACAGGGCTATACCACTAAGTATATCCTTATGCCTTTGTCCTTCTCCTAAATGAGGGTATATTTTATTTTCCTTCGCCTGATGATTATGGAACTTCCCTCATTGTTTCGCTTGCTTCTTATTTGCCGTTTATTTTGCCGGTAGTCATTATACCGCTATTGATTACTACAGCGAAAATCTTTCAGCAACAAAGATGGAGTGACTTTGCTAAGTGGTTGTTCGTCGCAAACAATTTCGCTTATATTATAATATTCGGACGATATGCTGATTGGAAATGGTTTGACATATGCAGCAAGTGACAAGACAAAAATGTGGCGTATATCAGTTAAGTTTTCATTGTATGAGCAGCACTGCCTGTCCGTGCATATCGAGATGCTTTGCATTTATAAATTGATGACCTAAAACACAAAAATAGGGCGTCAAAACCCAGGTTATAGGATTGAATGATATCCAACCGGGTTGAATTCCTAGCTGCTTTCTAGGTTCTTTCCCTTGTGGTACTGTCGAATTATTGTGCTAGTTCGGTCGGTCTAGGGAGGAAGGTCAAACTTGAAAAGGCGATTTTTGTAACTTAATGAATCTTGCGCAGGAGTTCAGACTTTTAACAATGTTGAAAAGTATATCGCAAATAAATCTACAAAATGTAACCCAACTATACTGACCCTTCGTTATCTTTGACCAACACAAGATGCTTTAAACAGACAATAGCAACTAATGTGAAGGAGCAACATTTCCCTTATTATCATCGGCAAGACCGCCGAGGCCGTACAATCTTTTTATGCCGTTGGAAAAGTATCTTACGGGATAAAGCTGAAATCGATGATTGGGTATTGCAAGGGGCAAGGATTTATTGGGAAATGATGGTGACTTTCTGCGATAGAGCGAAAGCACTTGATTTGTGGAGATACGGACTTCAAACTTCCTTTGATTTAGCGGTAATTGCAAACGATAACATACAGATAGACCATTTACAATGATAGAAAGAACTTTAATCAAAAATATTAGCATTATTAACGAAGGACAAATCATCGTTACTGACATCTTGATTGATCATGGTGTAATTCAAAAAATCGGACTACACCATGATGACCCAAATGCAAGCACAATTGACGGAACAGGAAAGTATTTATTTCCTGGCATCATTGACGGTCAAGTTCATTTTCGTGAACCTGGACTAACGCACAAGGGCGACCTTTATACAGAAAGTAAAGCCGCTATTGCAGGTGGCGTGACTTCTTTTATTGATATGCCCAATACATCTCCGAATGTATTGACCATGGACATTTTAAACGAAAAATATCGCATAGCTTCTGAAAAATCTTTAGCCAATTTTGGCTTTTTTTTAGGTGTGAATGGTGATAATCTTGATTACGTAATTAGTGTCGACACATCCAAACTATTAGGCGTTTCAGATGATGGGCTGTACTTCACAAAAAAAGGAAATCTACTTGCCGATAATCCAGCAACAATGGAAAAACTTTTTGCCAACTGTAAATCCATTATCGCCATTCATTCCGAAAAAGAGCAGATAGTTGAAGAGAATGAAAACATATATCGTCAAAAGTATGGCGAAAATGTGCCTGTTGAATTTCATCCCATTATCAGAAGCGAAAAAGCTTGTTACGAAGCAACTAAAAGAGCTATTGAGCTAGCCAACAAGCACAACGCACGACTTCACATACTGCACCTGACCACTGAAGCAGAAACTCATTTGTTCCGCAATGACATTTCATTGGAAGAAAAGAATATAACAACAGAAGTATCGGTGCATCATTTGTGGTTTTCTGACAAAGATTATCAGCGCTTAGGAACTTTAATTAAATGGAATCCGGCCATAAAAACAGAAAATGACAAAAGGGGACTTTTGAAGGCTTTATTAGACGATAGAATCGACATCGTAACAACTGACCATGCACCGCACACGCTAGAAGAAAAACAGAAACCCTATTTTCAGGCCATGTCGGGAGCGCCCATTGTGCAACATTCATTGAACATCATGCTTGTGAGATAATTCTCGGCGCCCACCACGGGCCGCCCGCAGTCGAACTTGCGTTGGCCACCGACAAAGAACTTTCAGACTTCCTCA